>CAZJVL010000009.1:0-12296 GCA_964549875.1 uncultured Candidatus Saccharibacteria bacterium | reverse complement strand
GGGAATGATTTAAATAATAATGATTTAATTCAGCAATCTTGGCAATGGTCTTCTTCTCAAAATGTTTTAGGAGAGCCAATCTTTGATGCTCAAACAAATAAATTTCAGCTCCAAGTGCCGATAAAAGATATATATTATATCAACGTAAAAAGATTGCCCGGAGTTCCGCTTGATGTCTTTTTTGGCATCAAAGCTGAAGATAGCGTTGGCTTAAAATCAGAAACTCCTAAAATAGTTTTTCTTCATATTCCGCCGATTGTTCCAGAAACAACGACAACCACAAACCCGCAATAAGCGTACAGTTAAATGAATGCCAAGTCCTTGGTTATGTGCCACCAATTAACTTCCAGACAAAATACCTAAAAGCGTTACCTATGCACTCTTCTTGTATAATAAATTGACGATATTTTATTTTAGTGATATAATATCTACATCCTGAATTAGGGTATTTTTAGTTCTTTGAAAATATTTTTAGAATAAGAAAGGAGATACAGGTTAATGAAAAAGATTATAATTTTGATTCTCTTGATAATAAGCTGTATGTTAGCAACAATTCACGTGCAAGCCGAGGGCGAGTATAAGATTAGCTTTATATTCCAAGCTGATAATAATTTCTGCATCATAGATTTAAGGGATCCCTTAGGAGAATCATCATACTTGGAGAAATTGGAAATAGCTCCGATAATAATAAATGGTGAATTGTTTCTTCCACTTAAAGATTTTGCAAAAATGATGGGAGGCAAAATTTATTGGGATTTTGAGAAGAAAAAAATAGAGATGAGTTTTCAAGGAGATGGAATAAAATTTGAATTTTGGCTTGACAAAAGTCCTTATATTATCCTCAGCGATGAAAAAGTTATGCTTTCTCTCAAATTTGTCATTGAGAATTTGTTGCCTAGTGATGTAAAAAAGAATGAAAAATTAAAAATTGCAATTTTAACTTGGCCGCTTAGTATTAATTAAAATATTTAACGGTATTTAAAAAAGGAGGGTATAGATAATCTATAGCCTCCTTTTTAATTTGAGTTTTTTAGATGAGTGTAATATTATAAATTTAAAATAATGGATATTTTAGATGATTTAAAATATCCATAATATAATATAATATCAAAAATCAAAATAACATTATAATTCTATAATACTATACAATAATAAAAAATTCAAATACAGAAAACTCTAAAATATCTGCAAATTTATATGTGTAGTATGATTGATAAAAGTTCTATTAAAATGAATTCAATAAAAAAATATGAAAAAAATTATATTAAATACGATTTTAATTAGTATCCTGTTAGCATCTTTAGCTCCTTCTTCTATTTTGGCTGCTACTGCCAATGAGTTCTTCACTAAAACAGGGACAATAACTGAAATTCGTCCTTTCTTAAATCTTTTTGACCAAGAAAGAAATAGAATACCAGCAGGGGATTTTGTTCTTCAAGAATACGTACCTTGGTATCAAAACATATTTGGACAGTTGTTACAAATTCTAAGGATTTCAGAAAAACCAAAGCAATTATTCTCTATTTCGGCGAACGATAATAATACTGAATTTCTAATTGAAGTAAATAATAATTATGAAAAAGCTAGTTTTTCTGATTTAAAAATAGGCGATAATGTAATTGTTAAAGGAAGATATTGGACCACTTATGGAACTGCTCCACCACCCAAACACACCCGTATAGATCATCACTACTCTGCTGAAAAAATAATAATAAAAAAATAAGAAATTCAAATACCGATGAAAATAAAGAGGGCATAGAATCGTCTATGCCCCACTTAAAGTAATGCTTATTTGTAAATTTTTCTATAACAATTTTCACAAAGCTGCCCAGACCCCTCAATATAATACTCGCGTTGATTGATTGGGGTCTTTTTAAGAACCCCTGTTCTTCCCCTGCAAAGAGGAAGAACACATCTCTCTTCTAGAAAAAACCAGAACCAGCGCCATTTTATTCCTTGTAAAAAAACAATTATCTTCTTTTTCTTGTCCATTTTCTTTCCTCCTCTCTTTATTTCATTTATTTTTATTCTTTCAATCAAAATAAATCTTAATCCATGTTCTTGGAATTCCCAGTAGGTTCGAAACTTCCTCTGAAAAACTTTTACCGTAATCTTCCAATACAGACCTGGAATGATGAGGAAAGGGAACAAATGTTATTTCTCCTACGATCCTTCCCTCTTTAATAGATAATGAAAAACTCTTTATTCCAGGCGGGAAATATTCCAAGATAGCGTCTTTGCAAATTTTTTCTCCTGTTTCTTTAAGCAACTTTTTGCAAGCAGCAAGCTCTTCCTTAAAATCACTTCTTATCTGCCTTTCTTCTTCCGACAACTCTTTGGAGATATTTTGCATCCGCCTGAGAGCTGTCTTCATATTCTTTATATTTTTCATCTATCTTTCCCTCCTTATTTAATTTTTTTTTAAAATTTTAGGCACAAGAAAACTACCTATAAGATAAGTTAACAGATACTTTTCTTGTGTCTATAGGAGGTATTTTTCAAAGAACTAAAAATACCCTAATTCAGGATGTAGATATTATATCACTAAAATAAAATACCGTCAATTTATTATACTAGAAGGGTACATAGGTAACACTTTTAGATATTTTGCCTGAAAAGTTAATTGGTGGCACATAACCAAGGGCTTAATATTTATTTAACTGTGCGCTTATTGTGGGCTTGTGGTTGCCGTTGTTTCTGCGTCATAGATTTAAGGGATCCCTTAGGAGAATCATCATATTAAAATTATTGCATCATTTTTAAAAAAGAGGGTATAGATAATCTATAGCCTCCTTTTTTGTTTTAGGATTTAAAAATCGCCCTTTTTTAAGAGCGATTTTTTAATGAATTGTAGAGGATCTTGTTTAGTAAGATCTTTTAATGATTCGAAGTTGTCGTAGATAGAAAAGCAACCCCCGCGCTGGCAGAAGTACTTTGACCATCTCTATCAATACAAGTCAAAACATAGTCTTGATATCTGCTTCTTATCGGGCGGATAATCTCTCGGCCACTAACAGCCTTTATTCCCCACCAATCTCCAGAACCACCTGAAGCCCTGCAATAAGAGATATTATCAATAGGGATCACATTCCAAATTATTGTAGTTGATTGACCTTCATAAATACTTGATGGATCAATGACAAGATTAATTTTGGGGTTAGCAAATGAAATAATGTTGAAATAATTGTCGCTTTGATCATAAATTGATGAGTTGTTTACGTCCCAAATTTTTATCTTAACCCGGCCTGGTATAAAAGGGTCATTTGGGTCAACATACCAAGATAATTTTCCTAAAGTGGCGCTAATTCCTACATTTGGAATTCCAGATAGTTCCTGACAAGTATATTTTGTTGGTAAAAGTGGCGTTTCGGCACATTCGGCTAGCTTAACATTATTTACTCCATTAGACTGCCAAGTGATGTTATATGTTTGTCCACCAACCAACTGTTCTCCTCCATTAGGAGAAATAACTTTGATATAAGCGGTAGAGGGTGCAGTAGTGGTAGTGCTAATAGGAGAGGTGATACAATTTATTGTAATTGTTTTTGAATTATTATTTTCATTAGACTCTACAACTTCTCCTGTTGACACTCGATGAATAAAATCAGCTAATACCGTAATGGTGTGAGAACCAGCTCTAAAACACGTATAATTAGCATTTATGACAGCGCCATATCCAGGAGCAATAGTATTAATTTCCATGGAGCTCAATGGTGTTTCTATATTATCTTCAAATATGCCAGTGTTATGATAGCCAGCCGATTTATTTCCAATGTTTCTTTCTGTTGCTGAAATTTTAGTGGTTTCCCCTATATTAAGAGTAATTCTATCAGCTGTAATATTAGAGATTGTAAGATCTGGTAAAGAGGTGGGAATAGTAGTGGTAGTAGTTATTGGTTGTTTAGTGGTTGTGGTAGTAGGAATCCCAAAAGTGCTGGTACATTTACCATTAATCTCAGTACATATATATCCTTGAGGTGGTGCTATATCAGGGCAAGCCATCCAAGGATAGACTCTTATACATGCCTTTCCACACCATTGACAGGAGGGAAGAGTTACAGTGGTTATGGCGGCAAGAGAAATGTTCGTATCAGCTGCAATAGCCTGTTCTTCAGGAGCAATTATTTCTGTTGCTAGAATGATTGCAGAAATAGCAAAAATTCCAGCAAGAGCAAAGGATAATTTTTTATTCATAATTATTTATTATTAAATTGGTTTTTTAATTTTCGACCTTTAATTTTCGACCTTTTGATTCCTAAGATAATTATAGTTTTTTTGAATTTAATGTTAATATATGGTAATATTTTTCTAATAATGGATATTTTAGATGATTTAAAATACCGGGGGTTGATATATCAATGCAGTGATTTAGAAGGATTAAGAAAAGAGTTGCAAAAAGGAAAAATTGTTTTATACTGCGGTTTTGACCCAACAGCTGATAGTTTACATATTGGCAATCTTTTGCCAATTTTGACTTTAAAACGTTTTCAAGAAGCTGGCCATCAGCCAATTGCTTTAATAGGTGGGGGTACTGGTTTGATTGGCGATCCAAGCGGGAAAAAAGAGGAAAGAGTTTTAAATCCTCAAAAAACAGTTGATAGGTGGGCGGCTATATTTAAAAAACAGATAGAAAAATTGCTTGATTTTAAAAGAAAAAATAATCCAGCTTTGATAGCCAACAATTATGACTGGCTAGCTAAAATTAAGACCATAGATTTTTTAAGGGATATTGGCAAGTATTTTACAATTCCTTATATGTTAGCCAAAGACGCAGTCAAGATGCGATTGGATAGCGGAATTTCTTTTACTGAATTTAATTATATGGTTTTACAGGCCTATGATTTTTTGCGTTTATTTGAAAAATATAATTGCCGCTTGCAGATTGGCGGTAGCGATCAATGGGGCAATATTACAGCGGGAATAGATTTAATTAAGAAAAAGTTGGAGAAAGAAGTTTATGGGTTAACAGTCCCTCTGGTTTCTAAATCTGACGGCACAAAATTTGGTAAAACTGAGCAAGGAACAATTTGGCTGGATGCTAAAAAAACAACTCCATATCAGTTTTATCAATTTTGGATAAATACTGACGACCGTGATGTAATTCAGTATTTGAAATATTTTACATTTTTATCAAAAAAAGAAATTGAAAATTTGGAGAAAAAAGTCCAAAAAAAACCAGAGAAAAGAGAAGCTCAAAGAATTTTAGCTAATGAGGTTACTTGTTTGGTGCATGGAAGGGATGCTGCTTCTTTTGTAGAAAAGATATCCCAAAAATTATTTTATGACCAAGCCAGGGATTTTTCTGAAAAAGAATTAGAGATGATTTTTGAAAACGTTCCAGTATTTATTGTTCAAAAAAAGAAGCAAATTAATTTAGTAGATTTGTTGAAGGACGCAGACGTCTCTTTTTCTAAAAGGCAAGCCAGGGAAGATATTAAAAACAAAATAATATTTATTAATAGTAAGCTTTGCGAAGATACTGAATTAGTGATTAAGCGATCAGATTGTCTTTATGGCAAATACCTGCTTATTAAAAAAGGCAAAAGAAATTATTATTTTGTCTTGTGGAAATAATAAATATTTGTTAGAATACTTATGCTTCAAAAGCTTCAAATTCTAAATCACAAACATAATGATAACTCAAAACTATAAATTACAAATTACAAATTACAAACAAATTACAAATCACAAATTCCAAACAGTTTAAAAATTGACAGCGTAGTTGTCATCCTGAGACCGTTAAGGGCAAAGGATCTAAAAAAATAAAAAGTAATAAATAAAAAAATATGAAGAAAATAAATGTGCCTCTGATTATAATTATTTTAATGGTTGCTGCTTTCCTTATTGGCTATGGCAGCAAGAATGGGATTTCTGGGGGTATTTTTGACAGTCAAAAACCTGAGGAATTAGCTCAAAAAGCAATTGATTTTATAAATCAGAATTTTTTTGTTGAGAGTGAAGAAAAGGCAACTTTAGTTGCTGTAGAAGAAGAAAGCGGTGTTTATAAATTTACAATGTCAGTTGCTGGCGAGGAATATACTTCTTATGTGACCAAAGACGGAAAGATCCTTTTTCCTGATGGTTTTCCGTTGATATTAGAGCCAGAAGAAGCTGTTCAAAGCGAACCAAAAACTTGCGAAGATTTAGTTAAAAGCGATGAGCCAATTTTAGAAGCTTTTGTTGTAAGCCAATGTCCTTTTGGGACCCAGATGTTAAGGGTTTTAAATGAGATTGTAAAAAATATTCCTGAATTAAATGATTATATAAAAGTAAAATATATGGGAGATATTCAAGAGGGGAAAATTACAGCAATGCATGGGGATGAAGAGGCGCAAGAAAATTTAAGGCAAATTTGTATCAGGGAAGAGCAACAAGATAAATATTGGAGTTATATTGATTGCTATCTCCAGGAAGGGCAGGGAGAACAATGTTTGGAGTCCTCAGGGGTGGTAATGATGGATTTAGAGCAATGTATGCAGGATGAGTCAAGAGGATTAAGATACGCGCAATCAGATTTTGACGCTCAGGATGAATATGAGGTGACTGGCTCTCCTACTTTAATCCTTAATAAAGAAAACGTTAGTGAATTTGATTTTGGCGGCCGGACAGCAGAAGCGGTAAAAACAGTAATTTGCTGCGGATTTAATTCCCCATTAGATGTTTGCTCTGAAAAATTGACTGAAGATCAAGCAGTAGCAGGTTTTTCACCGACATATAGCGCTGGAGATACAAGCGGGGGCGATGCAAGTTGTGACTAAATTTAAGATTTAAAAATATGGAGATTAATTCTCAAAATACCCAAGGGCAAGCCGCTCTAGGCAATGATCCTGGCACTAATAGCTCTCTTTCTAAGGTGAAGGTAAAAATTTATTCAACCCCAATGTGTCCTTGGTGTGAACAGGCTAAGAGTTTTTTTACTTCTTTGAACATTCCTTTTGAAGAGATAGATGTAAGTACTGATGAAAAAGCGGCCCAATTGATGGTAGAAAAAAGCGACCAGACAGGGGTGCCGGTGATAGAAATTGATGATAAAGTTATTGTTGGCTTTGATAAGCCGCTTTTAGAGGAAATATTGGGATTAAACAAACGCGAAGATACAAAAAGCAACGCCTAATCTCGGCGTTGTTTTTTGATTATTTTATCTCCTGTGGTATAATTAAATATAAGGAGGTGAGGCAAACTGACAGTTGATAATAAATTCAATGAAGGAAAAAACAGTTTACTCAATAATTTTAATTTTAGTTATTGCCGGTTTGCTTTTTTGGAGCGCTCCTTTATTTCTTTTTGCTCCAGAGGAGAAGCCGAATGATTTAACAAATAATATGGCAAAAGATAAAAAAATTTTAATGGTCGTGGCGTTTAACGATTTTAAAGACGAAGAATATTTTGTTCCCAAAGAGGTTTTTGAAAAAGCTGGTTTTATAGTAGAGACGGCAAGCTCTCAAAAAGGGGTTGCCCAAGGCGTTGATGGCGGGGAAGCTATTATTGATATTAAGTCCGAAGAAATTCAGGCCGCCGAATATGAAGCAATAGTTTTTTGCGGCGGCCCGGGAATGATAGAGGAGTTAGATAATGAAATATTTCAAAAATTGGCTAAGGATTTTAACAGAGAAAATAAATTAGTCGCGGCAATTTGTGTTGCCCCGGCCCTTCTGGCTAAATCAGGGCTTCTGGAAGGCAAAAAAGCTACAGTTTGGTCATCAACGTTAGACAGAAGTTTTGTAAAGATGCTTGAAGAGAGTGGAGCGGTATATAAAGATAGCGCAGTGGTTGTGGATGGGAAAATTATTACGGCAAGCGGCCCTGCTGCCGCCCAAGATTTTGGCAAAGCGATTGTAAATTTATTAAGTTTTTAAAAATTTTGATTTTTGATCCCTCGGCTTTGCTCAGGACAATCTTTTAAATTTTTATTTTTAAATTTTAATTTTTTAAAGGTATGCGTATTGCTATCAATGGTTTTGGAAGAATAGGGAGAAGTTTTTTCCGTTTAGCGTTTGAAGAACCCAGTATTCAAGTTGCCGCGATTAATGATTTAGCCAATGGAGATAATTTAGCTTATCTTTTAAAATACGATACAGTTTACGGAAGCTATCAGAAAAATATCAAATACCAAAAAGCAGATATCGAAAACAGAAAAGCAAAGGGGGAATTGATTGTTGATGGTAAGGAAATTTTATTTTTTCAGGAAAAAGATCCTCAAAATCTCCCTTGGCAGGAATTAAAAATAGATGTTGTTGTTGAAGCCACAGGTGTTTTTGCCGATTATTTAAAAGCAAAAGCTCACCTTAAAGTTGGAGCAAAAAAGGTAATTATTACAGCGCCGGCAGATGGAGAAGAAGGAAAAGACGGAAGAACGGTTTTATTAGGTATTAACGATGCTGAAGCAGCAAGCTTTGAGGTTATTTCCAATGGTTCTTGCACCACTAATGCTGTAGCGCCAGTAGTCCAAATTTTAGAAGAGAAAATTGGTATTAAAAAAGCAATTTTGAATACAGTTCACGCTTATACTTCTACTCAATGTTTAGTGGACAGTCCTTGCGCAGATGATTGGCGGCGAGGGCGGGCGGCAAACCAAAATATTATTCCTTCAACCACTGGAGCGGCAAAATGTGTGGCTAAGGTCATCAAAAGCTTGAAAGATAAATTTGACGGCATTGCTTTAAGGGTGCCGGTTGTTTGCGGCTCTATCGCTGATATTACTTTTCTTGCCCAAAGGCAGACCTCAGCCAAGGAAATTAATCAAATTTTTGAACAAGCATCTCAAGAACAAAGGTGGCTGGGTATTGTTGGGATAAGTAATCAACCGTTAGTTTCATCAGACATCATCGGCACTTTAGCACCGGCAATTATTGACCTTAATTTTACAAAAGTTATTGATAATGATTTGGCAAAGGTTTTAGTTTGGTATGATAATGAATGGGCATATTCTTCAAGTTTGCTGCAGCAGATAAAAAAATTAACGCTGGACAACAATTAACAATTTAACAATTTAGCAATGATTTATTTGGGAGCTGATCACCGCGGATATAATTTAAAAGAAGAGATTAAAAGATTTTTAGGGCAAGAAAAAATCAAATTTAAAGATTTGGGGAATTTAAAATACGATCAAAATGATGATTATCCTGATTTTGCTCAAAAAGTAGCTGCTATGGTATCTTCTCAGCCAAAAGATAAAGGTCTTCTTATTTGTGGTTCTGGAATTGGTATGAGTATTGCGGCTAACAAATTTAAGGGGGTAAGAGCTGCTTTATGCCTTTCTGGCTATATGGCAAAAGAAGCTAAACGAGCAATTGATGCTAATATTTTGTGCTTAGCCGCAGATTTAACTGATATAGCCACTGCTAAATCAATAATCCGTGAATGGTTAAAAGCCAGTTTTAAAAAGGAGCCTCGTTATATAAGGAGGGTAAAAAAAATTAATCAATTACCAAATTACTAGATTGCTATTTGCTAAATTGCTAAATTATTATGTCCAAACTTATCCCTGTTATTAATACCAAAACAACGCAAAAGCTTAAACAAAGAATTCGTCTGCTTGAGAAGTTTGATAACACCTTTCAAATTGATGTTGCTGACGGAAAATTTACTGCTTGGAAAACGTGGAATAGCCCAGAGGTTCTTAAAAAAATTAAAAATATACAAAGGAAATTTGAGTTGCACCTAATGGTTCATAATCCTGAACAAATTGTTCCTTATTGGTTGGAATTATTGCCCCGAAGGATAATTGTCCACTTAGAAGCAATCAAAAATTTTACTTTTCTTCTTAATCTTTGTAAGGAAAATGAGGTGGAATTAGGAATAGCCATTAATCCAGAAACTCCTTTTGAAGATGTTAATCAGTATTTGGATAAAGTGAATTTTGTAGTAATTTTGGGGGTTTCTCCTGGTCCCTCGGGCCAAGAATTTCATTGGTTTGTTTTAGACAGAGTGGAAAAGATTAAATCCAATTATCCCAAAATCCAATGTGAGATAGATGGAGGCGTAAATGAAGATAATATAGAAAGGGTCAAAAATTCAGGAGCGGATTTTATTGCTATTGGTTCAGCTATTTTTGAAGCCAAAGATCCCTTAGAGAGAATTTCCTATTTTCAAAAGATTCTCGCAGCACCCAAAAAATAATTATTTATTTTATTCCTTGCTTTTTAAGCAAGTTTCCGCTACAATAACCAAAAAAATGGAAAAGATAGTTTTAAAAGCGCAAAAAAGAACTGTTTTCGGCAAGAAGAATAAAATCCTCAGGCAAAAAGGCCTTATTCCGGCTGTTCTTTATGGTAAAAAAATAGAAGAAAATTATCCTTTAGAAGTAAAAGCTCAGGATTTTCGCAATGTTTATAAGAAAGCAGGCGATACTAATATTATTGATTTAGTTTTTGAAGATCAGGGCAAAGAGCAGGTAAAAAGTGTGTTAGTTCAAGACGTAAGCAGCCATTTTCTTAATGGTCTCCCAATGCATATTGATTTCTATGAAGTGGAAATGAGCCAATTGATTAAGGCCCATATCCCAATAAATTTTATTGGAGAATCCCCAGCTGTTGCCGCTAAAGGAGGCATTCTGATTAAATCAATGAACGAAATAGAAGTTGAAGCCCTGCCAAAAGATTTGCCTCACGAGATTTCTGTTGATATCTCGGTGTTGGCTGAGTTTAATCAGACAATTTATGTCCGGGATATTAAATTTCCTCCTAATGTGAAGATTTTGGTTGCCGGGGACACACCAGTGGCAAGTATCAGCAAACCTATTACCGAAGAAGAATTAGAGGAAGAATTAGGAAAAGCAAAAACAGTAGAAGAAGTTGAAGTAGCTGGTGAAGCCGAAAGAGAGCAAAGAGAAGAGGTTGAAGGAGAATCAAGCCAGCAAAAAGAAGAAATCTCTAGCCAAGAAGAGAAGAAAGAGAAGTAATTTTGATGAGTTAATAAAGATTATAAAAATTGCGCAAATGGTTATCAAATCTATTTCTCGCAAAAAGGTAAAAGATATTTCTTCCCCTTTTTACCAACAAGTTGAACCAAAGGAGAGATTAGTTAGAAATTTCTCATTTTTTTCTTTTGGGAAAACAAAAGCAACAGGGCAAAAGGTTGTTTCTTTAATAATTCTATTTTTTATTTTAATTTCTATTGTTCAAAATGATGCTACCGCGCCTATTTTTTTTCAATCCCGAGAAGCTGAAGCTCTTTATGATGAGGAAAGAGCAAAGTTGCAAAAAGAGTTAGAAGAAGTGGAAAAGCAAATAGCAGAATATGAAAATTTGGTAGTGACTACTCAGCAAGAGAAAGCAGCTCTCCAAAGAAAAATTAATGAACTTAAAAGCAAGGCTGAAAAAATCAATTTACAAATTAAATCAACCAACCTTAATCTTCAGTATCTTGAAGTGAGGATAGATGAAACAACTACCTCTGTTATCCAGACGACAGAGAAAATTAACAATATAAAAAATAATTTAGCTAATTTACTTCAATATTTTTCGCAATTAAATCAGACATCCCCTCTTGAAATATTGCTTAGTTCAAAAACAATAAGTGAATTTTTTGATTATTCTAACGCCTTATATAGCCTTCAGGAGAAAATATTAGAAAATATAGAACAGCTTGAGGAGCTGAAAATTACTTTGAATAATCAAAATCAGGAATTAATGAGTGACAAAGAAGAAACACAAAAATTATTAGCGATGCAAATGCTTCAGAAGCAAGAATTAGAAAGTACAAAGAAAGAGCAGAGCTATCTTTTGGAAGTTACTCAAGGGAATGAGGTAAAATACCAGCAAATGCTTTCCGCCTCAAAAGAAAAAGCAGCAGAAATTAAAAATAGAATTTATCAATTGATAGGTGTTAAAACTCAAGTGACATTTGGCGAGGCCTTGGAAATTGCTAATTGGGTTGGCAGTCGCACTGGCATAAGGCCGGCCTTTCTTCTTGCTATTTTGACTCAGGAATCTAATTTAGGCCAAAATGTAGGTACTTGTAATCGGCCTGGAGACCCGGCATATAAAAGCTGGCGGGCAGTAATGAAGCCCGGCAGGGATCAAGCGCCTTTTCTCCAAATTTGTCAGGAATTAGGTTTAGATCCTGATACGACCCCTGTTTCTTGCCCAATGTATCAGGGAGGGCAGCAAGTTGGCTGGGGCGGCGCAATGGGACCAGCTCAATTTATTCCTTCAACTTGGATGATGTATAAAGATGAAGTGTCTCAAATTACAGGTAATCATCCGGCTAACCCTTGGGATATTAGAGATTCTTTTGTTGCCGCTGCTTTATACCTCGCAAAATGGGGAGCAACTCAGCAAACAAGAGAAGCTGAA
>CAZJVL010000008.1:0-12658 GCA_964549875.1 uncultured Candidatus Saccharibacteria bacterium | reverse complement strand
AAATCTTATCGAGGTTGAACCTCAATAATTGGAATTCTCTTTACAAGAGAATAAAAATATTGTAAAGTTAGAAAAGTAGCTTTAAAAAATAAAAAAACGAAAGGAGTGAAAACAAGTGAAAAGCGTATTTTTTAGAGGGATATTAGTATTAATTATTTTGGTTATTATCGGTGTCGTCGTCAGCGCAGGTATCATCTGGCTAATTTCAATAATCAAGCCGCTCATCCTGCTTATTTTTGGACCGGATATCTCACTTGCACTTGAGTATTTATTTTGTTTTCTGTTTATTATTTTGCTGGCTCTTATTTTGGGATATTTAATTAGAGATTTACCAAAAACCCGCTTGGCAAAAAAATATTTAACCCTCGCTAATACTAACAAAGTCATTCAGAATAAACCTGCAGTCTTGGTAGAGTTTTCTAAGGGAGTTTATCTCGCCGGTATTGCTATTGAAGACCAAAAAATCTTAACAGAAAAGGGAGAAAAAAACGCGAAAAGAATTTTTCTGCCTTCCTCTCCTATTCCTTTTACAGGATGGACTGTCATTGCTGAAGTAGATAGAATTACTCCTATTAATTCCCGATATCAAGAGATTCTAACTTTCGCCTCTAGCTGGGGAAGCTTAGGATTAAAACCCTTAATTTGCGCGCAGAAAATAAATAATTCCTCGCCAAACGACACGAAACAGAAAAATATAAATTAATACAACCAATATAAAATCCCATTAACAAAAATGCCATTGTCAGAAAGAATAATAATTTTAATTATTCTCTCGCCGACAATGGCTTTTTAAATTTCCTGATTTTTGGTTTCTATTGTTTAGCTAGTTTGAATCTTTGCTTTCTTCGCTTGTAGTTTTTTCATCAACCTGGATTTTTCCCGGTCAACCTTATTTTTTTTCAGTAAGTTATTTTTTGCCGCTTTATCCAGCATTTTATATAACTGCCCTTCCATTTTTTTCGCTTCTTCTATTTTGCCCTCTCCAATAAGTTTTAAAAATTCTTTTTTTGTTTTTTTAAAACTCTCCAATTTTTTGAAATTGGTTTTTCTTGCTTTTGAATTTTTGCGGATAGCTTTTTTGGCGGATTGAGTAAGAGGCATAATATAAAATAAAATATAAAATATTAAAAATCAAAATTACATATTAAATATTAAAAATCATTTTTTCCCTTTAAGAGTTAGAATACTGGAGCCAAAAATATTACTTATTTCGTTCAATTCTTTTAAAAACCATTCTACTTCTTTGGAGGTTGTCCTTTTGCTATCTCTGAGTAAAACAAACCATAATTTACTTTCGTTCGCTGACTTTAAAGAAGTGTTAAAAAAATTAGTAAAATCCTTCTTGCTACTTGCAGCCTGTCCTTCAATATAATTTCCCAGAATACTAGTACCACTTCTTAAAAGTTGATCGCCAATTCGTTGTGAAATATTATCATGAGGCAAATTATCAAGAAAGACTATTAGCTTAAGTGTGAAATTATAGAGTCTTTTTTTAAATTCATTTTTGAATTTTGATTTGTCATTTTGCATTTTGATTTTTAAATTTTGATTTGTTAAATAGTATTACATTTTTGTTCAGAAAAATCAACTAAAAACATTTCCAAACCAATTTTTCCGTCAATACTGCCTTCTTTTATTCTCTTGTCATAATCAAGAAGGTTTAAATAGGCGGCCCGGAGAATCTCTTCAGAAAGCATTTTTGATAAAGGCAATAATTTTCTGAAAACAAACGGATGCATTGTGCTTGGTTTTGCTGAAGCGTTTTTTATCATCAATAAATTGCGAAACTCAAAAACAATCATTTTTAAAATATATAAAGGATGTAATCCTTGGTCTAATAATATTTCTAATAACCAAAGGGCTTGTTTACTATCCCCTTTAGCTAAATAGTCCAAGAAGATGAAAATAGTGCTTGACATCGGCAAAAACAAATTAGCTTCAACTAATTCTTTGTCTAAAAATCCTTTTTTAATCAAAGAAAGTTTCTTTAAAGAATGATAGATAGATCCTGTATCAGAAGAAAAACTAAGCAATATCGTCTCTCGCGCTTCTGATGAAAGCTTTATCCCCAATTTTTGTTCTTCCTTTATTGTCCAATTTGCTAATTCATTCTTTTTTAACAAAGGAAACTCTTTTACGCCTTGAGCTTTTTCGCGCAGCCATTTTTGCAAGGAACTAGTTAAAACCTCGTCATTTTCATAAAAAATAATCATCAAATCTTTAACTTTATCTACCTGATATTTTTTCAAAATATCCAAGAGGTCATTGCGAAATTGAATGCCTGTATTTTGCAAAACATTTTTTAATATCATTAAGCGGCTGCCAGAAAAAAGCGTCTTGCTTTTCAATGCTTCTTCAATAACAGAAATATCAGGAGGAGCTATCGCTTTATCGGTAAAATCACAATAAAAAATCGCCGGAGTTTTACTTTGATAAAAGTCCTTTACTTTAAGAAAATATCGTCCGGAGCGAAAAGAATCTTTGCCGTAAATGAAATAAAGCATACCAATGTGATTAAAATTTACAATTTCTAATTTACAATTTTCAATAAATGTCTCAATTTTAAATTTTCAAACTTATAAATTCAATCTGTGTTTGTAAATTATTTCATTGAAAATTGATTGTAAATTGAGAATTGCAAATTGAAAATTTATAGAAAGCCCTTCATCCCTGGCATTGGGGGCAGTAAAAAGTGGAGCGGCCTTTTTGAACAACTCTCTTTATTGGCATCCCGCAACGAGAACATCTTTCTTGTTGATAAACTTTTAACATCTTGCCGTAATCGCCCACTTTGCCTTTAGTATCCCGATACATTTCATCAGCGATGGTAGAACCTCTTAATTTTATCGCGGCTGATAAAATTTCCTTTATTGCTTTGTAAATTTTCTTTTTTTCTTTTAAAGTTAGCGACTTGATATCCAAAAGAGGATTTATTTTTGCCTGCCATAAAATCTCATTAGCATAGATATTTCCGATGCCGGCGATAATATTTTGATCCATTAAAATCTCTTTAATTTTGCCGCTTCTTTTTTTATTCAATAATTTTTGAAAAGCCTCAAAAGTAAAATTTTTTGCCATCGGTTCCAAACCTATTTTTTTAATCTCTTCTAAGGCCTCTATTTCCTCTGTTTTTGCTAAAATAATTTTGGCGAATTTTCTTAAATCCGAAAGCGCTAAATAAGTATTGTCGCTCAATTCAAGCTTAAAATGAATATAAGGATCCTGACTAATAAAATCATCCTCGCCTAGTAAAATCCTGCCAGTAAGTTTTAAATGGATTAAACAGCTCCAGTCGTCCTCTAAATCAAAAATAATATTTTTCCCTTTTCTTCTTACTTTCAAAATTGTTTTTCCAACAACTATTTCTTGAAACTTTTGCTGGTTGATTTTTCCCTTTAATAATTTTGGACAGTCAAGCCAGACCTGTTTAATTCTCAAGCCCCTGATTTTTCTATTTAATTGGCGAACAATTGTCTCAACCTCAGGTAATTCAGGCATAGACCAAAAAATTATTGCACTGGTATATAATCAGGGTCTGTTGGCAAAGTAAAGCTGAAAATAGAACCCCTGTTTAATGCTGACTTTACCCAAATTTTTCCTCCATGCCTTTCAATAATATTTTTTGCCAGATACAAACCCAAACCAATACCGCTTGTTTCTTCTTTCAAGGCCTGCTCTGACCTAAAAAATTTAGTAAATAATCTTGGTAAATCTTCTGGAGCGATTCCAAGACCAGTATCCTCCACCGAAACCATAATAAAGGGCTTATCATCCATTGGTTCTATCCTTATTCTAACCTCGCCATTTTGAACATTATATTTTATCGCGTTATCCACTAAAATCTCTAAAACTAATTTAATTCTTAAAGGGTCCATCACAAATGGCGTTAGTTTAAATTCAGGCCGATAGAATATCAACTTGATATTATCTTTCTGAGCTATCGGCTCAAATTTAATAAGAGTTTCCTCGATAATTTCCTCTATATCAGCCATAACAAACTGAAAGCCAAATCTTCCTTCTTCAATTTGGGCGGCGCTTAATAAGGTCTCTACTGTCTTTAAACTTTCTTCTATTGCTTTTTGGCCATCACTGAGAAGTTTTTCCTGCTCTGCGTTTAAAGGGCCAACTTCTTTGTTAATCAACATTTCTAGAATCCAGGCTAACCCAGCCATCGGCGTTCTTAATTGGTGAGCAACAACAGTGATAAAATCCGACTGCGTTTTTTTCAAAACCTCCTCTTTTGTTAAATCATGGATAATCCTTAAAAATCCATATACTTTACCTTTTTCGTCAATAACTTTGGTGGTTACTATTTCCAAAACTAATTCTTGCGGCTGAAAGAATTTTATCTTTATTTTTTCGGGATAAGTGTCAATGGTCTTTTCCAAAACAACTGGCGCTAAACTTGGAAAAATCAGTTTTGTCAGAATGCCGAAACGAGCATCATTGCTTAATTCCGGCGTAATAATTTTTCCGAGAAGCTCTTCTTTGCTTAAACCAAGAAATTTTTCCATTGCTTCGTTTACTAAAACAATTTCAAAATTCTGGGTATAGGAAACCACCGGATCATTAATACTGCTAATAATGGCATTCATTTGATTTCTCTCAATATCCAAACGATCAATGCTATCAACCGCATTAATTAAAAAAACAGCATTAACAAAATAAAAAACTAAAAGGCCGACGCTAAGAAGTAAATTTAAGGGCTCCTCAAGCCAAAGAAAATTAAAAATTATTTGCGCCATTAAGACGCCCCCCAAAAACCAATAAACCAAAAGTTGGGGCGAGAAAAAATGTTTTTTAAGTTTTTGAAAAAAATTCATCATTGATTTAATCTTTTAACGCCTCCATTGCTCCCCAGCTTTTTCCTTTCTTTACCTCTGTTTTTAATGGTAGGTCTAGAGCAACTACTGTTTCCATTATATTTTTTAAAGATGGCGCTAATTCCTTTATTATCTCAGATTTAACCTCCAGTATCAACTCATCATGAACCTGAATTAGTATCTTTGCCTTTTCTTCTAAATTATAATTGGCAATAAAGTCTTGAATTTTTATCATTGCCATTTTTATGATATCTGCTGCTGACCCTTGAATAGGCATATTTAAAGCTATCCTCTCCTGTTCTTTAGCAGTTCGTCCAAAACCGCCTAAAAGAGGCAATAATCTTTTACGGCCAAACATCGTCTCTGCATAACCCTTTTCTTTGGCTGTTTGCAAAATAGTTTCTAAATAATTCTTGAGCCCAGAAAATTGAGAAAAGTATTTTTCTCTGAAAGCCTTTGCTTCTTCCAAAGAAATTTTAGCTGTTTCGGCAAAGGACCGATCGCCCATGCCATAGATAATCCCAAAATTCAATGCCTTAGCTTGATTTCTCATCTCTGGCGTCACTTCTTTTTCTGATATCTCATGGATATAAGCGGCAGTCATTAAATGAATATCTTTTTCCTCGTTAAATATCTCAATCATCTTCTTGTCTTTAGAAAAATAAGCTACTAATCGTAATTCTATCTGTGAATAATCAAGAGATAAGAGTTCGTATGAATCTGCCGCAACAAAAACTTGCCTTATTTGTCTATCCAAAGGTCCTTTTTGAGGGATATTTTGTAAATTAGGCTTTTCTGATGAAAGACGGCCGGTTGCAGTGCCTGTTTGGTTCCAAATTGTATGAATCCTTCCTGTTTGATTATTAATAAAACCGGGCAATGTTTCCAAAAAAGAATTTTTTAATTTTTCAAGCTCTCGGTATTTTATAAGCAAAGGAATTATTGGGTGTTCATTTTCTATTTTGGAAAGTTCACTTACATTAGTTGATATTTTTTTAGTGCTTGTCTTTTTAAGTTTTCCTGAAGGAATTTTTAATTCTGTAAATAGAATTGTTGACAATTGCTGAGGAGAATTAATATTAAATTCTTTCCCCGCTAATTGATAAATTTGTTTTTTTAAATTGATAATCTCTTTTCCGTTTAATGCCGCCATTTTTTGCAAATGATTTTGGTCTATTAAAATGCCGCTTTTCTCCATGGAAGATAATATTGGAATTAAAGGTTTTTCCACTTCTTGCCAAACACCTTCCAATTGCAAAGCGGTTATTTTTTTCTGTATCGCCTCCCAGAGAGGAATCAAAAGAGCTAAAGAATTCTCAAATGAATGCTCTCTTTCTTGTCGGAGGAAGAATTTTCCCAGCGAAAAAATATCATAATTTTTCCTGTCCGCGTCAAGAAGCCAAGCCAATATCTTAATATCCTCAATGAGAGGTAATGAAAATTCATTCAACTCTTCAAAAATAATTTTTGCCTCAAAACTTATTATCTTTTTTGCCGGCCAATTAATCTTTTCCGCAAAAAATGGTTCAAAAAATCTCTGGGGCACATAAAATAAATCGCCATGAGGAAAGCTAATGCCGAGTCCTTTTACCTTTCTCTCCCCCCATCTTTCTCCTTGAAAATCCAAAAGGATAGCAACTATTTTTTCTTGCTTGATTTTCTCAATCAATTTTTGCAAGTCAGAAAAAACATTAATGATTGCTAATGATTCTTCTGTTTGTTCTAAGGTTTTTACCTTTGTCGCGCCAAATATTTTCGGGATTAAGCTCTGAAATCCCAATTTGTTTAATGAATTTTCTAATTTCTCTTTGTCAGGAATTTGAAATTCAGCTGCTGCCAAATGAAAATCCAAAGGCGCTTGTCTTTCAATCAATACCAAGTGACGGCTGAAATAAGCCTGGTCTTCAAAATCTTTTAGATTTTTAAAAACCCTTGAAGATATTTTAACTTTTGGATTTTTGGCGATAAATTCCTGGACTGAAGAAAAGTTTTTCAGCTGTTCGTAAAGGTTATCCAAACTATGAAAATTTTTAATCAACTCCTGAGCGGTTTTTTCGCCAATTGCCGGGACCCCGGGAACATTATCCGATGGATCTCCCCGCAAGGCCTTCCAATCCACCAATTGACTCGGCTCTAATTGAAATCTCTCCCTGATTTTTTCTTTATCATAAATAATTGTGTCGCGAAGGCCTTGGCGGAGGGTATAAACAAAAACCTTATCATTAACCAGCTGCAAAGTATCCAAATCGCCAGTGATAATAAAAATTTCCACATCTTCATCTTTTAATTTTTCTACAACACTGCCAATTAAATCATCTGCTTCATAACCTTCTTCCTCCAAAATCGGAACGCCAAATTCTTTTAACAAACCTTTGACTAATAAAATTTGTTCATAAAAGTTATCCGGCATTTTGACTCTTTTAGCTTTATATTCTTTATATTCTTTGTGGCGAAAGGTAGGAGCTGCCATATCAAAAGCGGCGAGAACATAATCTGGATTTAAATCTTTAAGCATCTTGAGAAAGATAAGAAAAAAACCATAAACCCCATTTACCAAAACACCCTCAGGCGATGTCAAAGGAGGAAGAGCGTGATAGGAGCGATGCGCTAAAGCATAAGAATCAATAATGGCTAATTTTTTCATTGTTAAATATAGGAATTAAACGAGTTTTAAGGAATTTCTATCTCCAGCAATCTTTTTCTTTTCCCTTTAATTGTAAATTTTATTTTCCAATGCTTGACTGGCAATAACTTTTTAATTTTATCGCCCCATTCAATAAAAATTAAATTTTGCGGATCACTAACTATTTCTCCAAATCCTAAGTCCTTAATGTTTTTTATCCCTTCTACACGATAGCAATCTAAATGCCATAATGTTTTAAAGGAATGTTTTTTAGCTGATTTTTGAGGCGGACAGGCAAAACTTTTCATTATTAAAAAAGTAGGGCTGAAGATTTTCTCTTGCAACCGCAAGGATTCAGCAACGCCTTTAAGAAACTCTGTCTTCCCGCTCCCTAATGGTCCTTCCAAGGAAATAACCCTTGCCTGTGTTTTAGAAAAAGGACCTTGCGCCAATATCGCCTCTGTTAAAAAATAAGCTATTTGCCGCGTCTCTTTTGGGCTCTCGCTTAATATTTTTAATTTCATCGCTATTATTTTATCACAGTATCATCCTTCTTTCCAAACCTATAAAGTGTTATAATACATGAATAAAGATAGCGCTGAGAAAAAATCTGTATCCTGTATTCTGTATAAATCAATTTTTAATTTACAATTTTCAATTTTCAATCAATTTTCAATTTACAATTTTTTCTGTCATTCTGACCCTGAGGCGAAGCCGAAGGGGAAGAATCTCTCGCGAATGCGAGGAAAGAACCTCAGATAAACTGAGAGATCCTTCGCCTTCGGCTCAGGATGACAGCTCCGCTGTCAATTTTTGATTTTTGATTTTTATTATGGATGATCTATCAAAAAAAAGAGAAGAAAAAATTCAAGCCCTCTGGCAGGAATCAAAAGAAAGAGCGGCTCAGGAATTAGCGGCTCAACAAAATAATTTATATATTGACTTAAGAAAAGTGCCGATTGAAACAGGCGCTTTAAGTATTATTGACGAACAGACAGCGAAAAAAGCCAATGTTGCTGTTTTCCAAAAAACAGGCAACAAGATTAAAATCGCCGCTTTAGATCCTTCAAATTTTGAAACTTTAAAAGTTATTGCTGACTTGGAAAAACAAGGATATCAAACAACCGTTTTTGTCGCCACCGAAAAAAGCTTAAACCAAGCCTGGAAAAATTACGCCTTTGTTCATCCTCGTCTCAAAAAACTATCAAATTTTATAGAAATTACTGATACCGAAGCCGTGGAATTTAACGACCTCCATCAAAAGCTTTTGTCTTTGCCTTATGAAGAAGTAACTTCTTTGGTCTCGCTCATTCTAAAATCAGCAATAATTATTGACGCTTCAGATATCCATATTGAACCCCAAGAAGAGCAAGCCCTGATTCGTTTTCGGGTAGATGGGGTTCTTTATGATGTCTGCGAAATAGATAAAGAAAAATATCAGGTAATCAGCCAAAGATTAAAATTACTTGCCGGCTTAAAATTGAACATCACAACAATCTCCCAAAATGGCCGCTTTACCATTCAGAATAATCAGGACTTTATTGATGTCCGCGCTTCCAGCCTTCCCGGGCCGCAGGGAGAATTTTTAGTTTTCCGACTTTTGAATCCCCGGCGGACTAGTTTAGGCTTTAAAGATTTAGGTGTGAGTGAAAAAAACATTGAAACCTTTACCCGCTTTCTGTCAGCGCCAAATGGACTGATTTTAATCACTGGACCCACTGGCTCAGGCAAAACAACCACTCTCTATGCCTTTTTGAAAAGAAAGGTTAGCCCGGGCATTAAAATTATTACTTTGGAAGACCCGATTGAATATCATATTCCCGGTGTTAACCAAACTCAGGTATCAAAAAAATATGATTTTGCCAATGGACTAAAATCAATCCTCCGCCAAGACCCAGATGTTATTATGATTGGCGAAATGCGAGACGCAGAAACTGCAAAAACAGCCATTCAGGCGTCTTTGACTGGACATTTGGTTTTTTCCACCCTGCATACAAATGAGGCCTGCGGCACTATTAGCCGATTGATAGAGCTTGGAGCCGAACCTTCTGCCATTTCAAGCTCCCTCAAATTAGTTATTGCTCAAAGATTAGTCAGACGCCTTTGCCCTTATTGCAAAGAAAAATATGAACCAAGCCCAGAGATCAAAAAACAATTAATAGAAGCGCTGAGCATCCTCTCTCCAAAAAGTGAAGTTAAAATTCCCAATGATATTCCTGTTCTTTTTAAAGCAAAAGGTTGCCAACACTGCCATTGGCTTGGCTATAAAGAGCAAATCGGTATCTTTGAACACTTCACAATGAGCCCCCGGATGATTGCGGCGATTAAAGAGGAAGCTGATGAAAATCAGTTAAGAACTATTGCTATTGATGAGGGTATGGTGCCGCTTTTTCACGATGGTCTAATAAAAGCTATTGAAGGCATTACCTCTCTGGAGGAAATAATCCGCGTTGCCGGCGATATCTCTTATATTCAAGATATGTATAAAGAACTTTTCTCCCAGATTTTAATCCGCGGAGTAAAAGTTAATGCTCAGGAGATAGAACAAATTGAACAACTGCTTCAAGAAAATAAACCTCTGCTGCCTTTATTAAAGGATAAGCCCTCGGAAAGGCAAATCGCTTTAATTTTGACAGCGGCTTTGAAATCAAGAGCCACTGATGTTCATTTTGAACCAGAAGAAAAAAATAGCCAAGTTAGACAAAGAATTGACGGAGTTCTTCATCCTTTGGTTTCTTTTGACATTAAAGAACACCCAAAAATTATCAATGAATTAAAAAATCTCAGCGGCTTGAAAACTGAAGAAACGCAGAAAGTTCAAGAAGGAAGATTTCGTTTAATTCTCCCTGATAAGTCATTTGACCTGCGACTTTCAATTATCCCCGGCGGATATGGCCAAAGCGCTTCTTTAAGGATATTAGGCGGAGAAACTACGCTTTTAGATTTAGAAAGATTAGGGTTTCTCCAGCCGCAAAAAGAGAAAATAGAAAAAATTTTAGAAAAAAAAGTCGGCCTTATCTTGGCGGCTGGCCCAACATCTTCTGGAAAAACCACCACTTTATTTGCCCTGCTTAAAAAATTAGCCAAACCCGAGGTTAAAGTCATTACTGTTGAAGACCCGATTGAATATCGCTTACCCGGTATTATTCAAACTCAAATTGATGAAGAAAAAGGATATACTTTTGCCAAAGCTCTCCGCAGCTTGCTTCGTCAAAATCCAAATATTTTCTTAATCGGGGAAATCAGAGATA
This sequence comes from uncultured Candidatus Saccharibacteria bacterium, assembly GCA_964549875.1. Lineage (GTDB taxonomy): Bacteria > Patescibacteriota > Minisyncoccia > UBA6257 > UBA6257 > JAQTTC01. The sequence continues at coordinate 1,961 of CAZJVL010000008.1, read as the reverse complement.
AAGAAACAGCCAAACTTGTTTGGGAAGCATCTGCAACCGGACACCTTGTTCTTTCAACCATTCACGCCAACGACGCTTTGGGTGTTTTATCGCGTCTAAAAACTTTAGAAATTCCCATAGAAGAATTGGCCTCAGCCATTAATATTATCATTGCCCAACGTCTAGTCCGTTGTCTTTGCCCTCAATGTAAAAAGAAAATAAAAATCCCAAAAGAAATGACGCCTTTGATAAAACAAGCTTTGAAAAAATTTCCTGAATATAAAAAAGAGAAGCAAGCTGAATATATCTAACAAGCCAAAGGATGCGCTCAATGCAGTTTTACCGGCTACAAGGGCCAAATTGGGATTTTTGAAATTTTAATTCCGCCTTTGAAAACAAAAGATTTTTCTAAAGTAGATTTTCCAAAATTAATAGATGACGCTGTTATAAAGGTATTATTGGGGACTACTTCTTGGGAAGAAATAAAAAGAGTCCTGGGGATAACAGCATAATCAATTTTTAATTTACAATTTACAATTTTCAATCAATTTTCAATTTACAATTTTTAAACTGTTTGGAATTTGTGATTTGTAATTTGTAATTTGTTTAGGATTTAGAATTTAGTGTTTAGAATTTCTGGAGTTAACGACTTGCGATGTCGTTAATTTAAAAAGGGCCCATTAATCTGCAGGCAATATCCTCCGCAATATGGAGACCAAAGATTAACCCGAGGTATATTCCAGGCGCTAAAGCGTCCAAAATACCCATCTGCAGTAAATCCCTCTACAAGTATAAATACTTGTCTGCCCACAGATTAATAGGCCCTTTTACCTTTTTTAAAAACCCTAATCTGCATTATAATATACTACTATTATTTTGTCAAGAGCGACAATCTTTAGTCCTCAATCATTTCCCATTGTTCGTTTTCTACTAATTGGATAAATTCATCAGCCGCTTCTTTAGCTAATGGGTTTATATCCACTGCTTTTTTGGCATACTCTATCGCTTTTTCTTTATTGTGCATTTTCGCATAAGTGGCAGCGATGCCAGTATACAAAGAAACATCATCTGGATCTATTTGAATGGCTCGTAAATAAAGCTTTTCTATCACTTCATATTTTTTCTCTTTGGCGCAAAGATTGATAACAACTAATATCTGATTTTTATCTGTAAAAGGATAATTAAGTTCAGCCGCTTTTATTAAATTTTCATCACGTTTTTCAAAATCTTCCAATTCATTATAAGCCAATGCCAAGATATAATAAGATGTCGGAAGTTTTGGATTAAGTTCAATAGTTTTTTCAGCTTCTGCTTTGCCTTTTTCTATTTCTCCATTTAGTAAATAAAATTTAGAGGCAAATAAATGGGCTTGGGGGAAATAAGGAAATTGAGAAAGTATCATTTCTGCTGATTTTTCAGCTTTTAAAAGCCAATTTTTATCCCATTGGGCTAATATTGTTTCTAGGTCTGCTTTTGTAGTTACTAAACTAAAACGCCACGGCCTTTTTTCTGCCCTTTGTTCTGCTAAAATAGTTAATGATTCTAATATCTTCTTTCTCTCTTCTTCAGAAATTTTAGAACCATAAGAAAAATACATTTTGTCTATGGCGATGACAATATCATCTTCAAGAAAAGCAGGATTATTTATTATTTTTTTGAGCTCTTGAAAAGATTCTTCTCCCTGACCTTGACTCATAAAATAGCCCACTTTCATTATCTCTTTACTCACTAAATAAGGATTTATAACCCATTGAGTAGCGCTAAAAATAACGAGACAAATAACCGCAACAACTAATAACCCTCTTCCCATTTTGAAAGCATAATCATTCCCACCTCTATTGCCATTCCCCCTGTCATCCTGACTGCCATTCTTGTGTAAGCGAGAATCTCTAGCCAATATCTTCATCGGCATAACACCAGTCCCCAAAGAAGAAATAAAGGCCAACACCAAGAAAAACATCAAATAACTCTCGTGAAAATCA
>CAZJVL010000007.1:0-13446 GCA_964549875.1 uncultured Candidatus Saccharibacteria bacterium | reverse complement strand
TTTATCTTCATAGAATCAACAAATTAGGAAATTAATAAAAGAATACCATAATATAAAATCAAAAATCAAAAGGAAAAAGGCAAAATTAGAATTATGAATTATGAATTATGAATCAAGGATTTATTTAAAAATTGACAGCGTAGCTGTCATCCTGAGGCCGTTAAGGCCGAAGGATCTCTTGCGGATGCAAGATTCGCCAACAAGTGGCGAGATTCTTCGCTTCGCTCAGAATGACACTATAACGTTGATTTATACAGAATACAGAATACTCAACACTCTAATTTAATTTTTATCTCTTTCTTCTCTCCTTTGCGCCAATAAGTAATATTAATTATCTCTCCTATTTTACAGCCAGCTAATGCTTGGGCTAAATTAAATTGTTTGGTTATTTTTTGCTTGTTAATTTCTAATATAATATCCCCTTCTTTTAACCCTGCTTTTTCAGCTAATCCTCCTCTAACAATCCCTCCATGGCCTGGAATTGTTTCATAAATAATATAAGCACCGTAATCAAAAGCAAGGTGATGCAATTTTTGCATCTCCTCATCAATTAAAAAATACCTTATTCCCAAACGGGGGCGGCATATCTTGCCATATTTCCTGATATCGTCAAAAATACTTTTGGCCTGATTTATCGGGATGGCAAAACCGATGTTTTCAACTCCTAAAATTACTGCTGCGCAAATACCTATAACTTTTCCTGAAAGATCAATCAAAGGACCGCCTGAATTACCGGGATTAATCGCCGCGTCAGTCTGAATCAATCCTGAAAACCCCCGGATATTTTCCTCAACTTCGGTCTCTATTTCCCGAGACAATCCAGAAATAATTCCTCGAGAAACAGTATTTTGAAATTCTCCTAAAGCATTTCCAATAGCAATAACTGTCTGGCCTAATTGTAATTTAGAAGAATCGCCTAATTTTAAATAAGGGAAATTTTCACTGCTGATTTTTAAAATTGCAATATCGGTAATTTTATCTCTGACTAAAATTTGACAGGAATAAGTTTTGTTCTGCCAAACCACAGTATAAGACGCCTCTTCATCTTCAACTAAATGACGATTCGTTAAAATATAACCATCAGGAGAAATAAAAAATCCAGAACAACTCCCTATCTTTACCATCCCTGACTCATCTTTAATCAAGCTTTGGCTTATCTCTGGCGCTACTTCTTTTTCAATCTTGGATAATTCTTTAGATACTAAAACAGCTACTACCGAAGGAGTAGCTGATTTAACAACTTGAATAATTTTATTAGATTCTGAATAAAACATTTTCGTGCGCGGGAGAGGAGTCGAACCTCCACGTCCTTACGGACACATCCACCTCAAGGATGCGTGTATACCATTTCACCACCCGCGCTCATTTAATTGCTCATCATTATTATTTCCCTTTAATCTTAGCGCGAATTTGCCTTGAAGATCTGTCGCGGAGAAAATTTAATTTTGCCCTTCTCACCCGGGCAGTATTTATTAATTCTACTTTTTTGACATGAGGAGAAAATATCGGGATAATCCATTCTACCCCAATGCCGTCAACTACTCTTCTAACAGTTATTGTCGCCCCAGCTTCTTTCCCGTGTTTTCGCGCTATCACCAGTCCTTCAATCTGCTGAGTTTTATCTCTCCCGCTGTCTTTTTCTTTTTTCTTTGTTGTTTTACCAGTAGGAATTTTTTGTAAAATTCTTACTGTCATTCCTGGTTTTATTTCTTCCATTTTTAACTCGGTCATATTCAATAATTTTTAATTTACAATTTACAATTTTCAATCAATTTTTAATTTACAATTTTTAAACTATTTGTAATTTGGAATTTGGAATTTGGAATTTGTTTAGGGTTTAGGGTTTAGTAGGGTTTATCCCTCGCTTTTGCCTCCTATTGTAGCATAAATAACCACGTTTAATCAACATCATCAAAAAGGTATCGGTTTTAATTGAGCCAAAATTTTCTCTAATTCTTGGGGCAAAGGAGCATTAATTAAAATCAATTTGCCGCTTGGAGAGATAAAAGAAACTTCTTTGGCATGGAGAAAATGACGTTGTAAAATCAAGTCCTCTGGCTTCTTCGCTTTCCCATAGATTTTATCTCCAACTACTGGAAAGCCAATGCTAGCCAAATGAACTCTGATTTGATGAGTGCGGCCGGTTTCAGGAATAATTTCTAAAAGAGTATATCCTTGAAATCTTTTTAAAACCCGGTATTTTGTCAAAGCTGTCTTTGATTTTTTTGTTTGTGAATTAATAACTACCTTTCTTCTAATTGGTGATTTTTTAGAGCGGCCTAAAGGCAAATCTATTTCTCCTTCTAGGGTTTTTATTTCCCCCCTCACCAAAGCAATATATTTTTTCTTAATTTTTCTTTGCTGAAAAAGATTTTTTAAATAATTAAAAGCAGAATTATTTTTAGCGATAATAAGGACGCCAGATGTTTCTTTGTCCAAACGATGAACTATCCCCGGCCTCAAATTCCCTTGCCCTGAGCCTGTTAAAGGGTCGCCGACCCGAGAAAGAAAAGGATATTTTTGTAAAATCCAACCGGCAATTGTGGGACTATCAATATTATTGAAAGTTGGGTGGACTATTATTCCTGCTGGCTTATCAATAATCAATAAATTATCGTCTTCATATAAAATTTTTGGTTCTGGATAAAGCACTTGAGGTTGCAAAATAGATAAATCTGGTTTTTTCTCCAATGCAGAAACATCCAAACAAATCTCCTCGCCTCCTTTTAAAAGCAAACTTGGTTTTGTTTTTTCTTTGCCAATAACTTTTATCTTTCCATTTTTGCTTAAAAAAATAATTTTTTCCCGAGAAATATTCTTTATCTCGTTTGTTAAATATTTATCCAAACGCAGAGGTTTAGATATTGGTCTAACAAAAATTTTTTTCATTATATTGGTGGGCGATACAGGTTTCGAACCTGTGGCCTTCCCGCCCTTTATTTGTGGGCTCGGCTGGACTTGAACCAGCGACCTTTGCAATGTCAATGCAACACTCTTACCCCTGAGCTACGAGCCCGAAAGGGCGGGACGCTCTACCACTGAGCTAATCGCCCTTTTGGTGGGCGCGGAAGGGATCGAACCTTCTACCTCCCCGCCCTTTTTGTTGTGCGCACGGTTGGATTCGAACCAACGAAACCCCCAATTTATAAGATTGGTGCTCTAACCACTGAGCTACGTGCGCATTTTATTATATTTATCACTGATTACTTTTAGAGCCATCAAGGTTTTTTCTGAAAGTCTTGCATTCCCAATTCTAATATTACACGTGCCATGACCAAATCCTCCTTTATGATTTATGGACTTGAGCAAACTTTTCTTTATGTAAGGTTTATAAAATTGTTGAGGAGGAATTTTCAAAATATCTGACCAAAATTTAATTTCTTCCTTAACATCCATATCTTTGTATAAATGTAATAGAATCTTTATTTTCTTTTTAGGAACAAATAAACTCTTAGTCAGCCAACTAATAAAAAATTTTATAACTGCAGGATCCGTATTTGATATAGAAAGGCTAGAATTCATACGACTCTTTGATCCCTCTCCCCAATAAAGAAATAAACCTGCAAGGTATAATTCGCGTTTATTTAAAGGAAGAATGAGCTTCTTTTGTTCCTGATAAAAACCTTCCAGTCTTTTTTCTTTCTTTCTTCTCTTAGTTTTACGGCATCTTTCAATCCTTTGTTCACTCCAATCCCTTAATTGTCTTACCCTCTCTTCTGGAAGCGAATAATCTTTTAGCCAAGTACTTAAAGTACTCTTACTTACTTTTAAAATTTTCTTTATTTGGCTATAACTCATTCCTTGCTTTCTCAAAATTATCGCTTTTTCGTGATCCTTAAAACGTGCCATAATTAAACCTTTAAATTATATTTATCTAATGCTCATTCCCAGGTTCATTATAACACTAATATTTTTAAAGAACAAGCAAAAAAAACTGTTGTTATTTCACCCCCACACCATAACAAGGGCCGATTTCATCAATTTTATACCTTCGGCATTTATCCTTGTTTGGTGTGGGAATTCACTAATTTTTCAAACTCCTCTTTTTCTAATACCTCTTTTTTTATCAATTCTTGAGCGATTTTTTCCAGTTTATCTAAATTATTCTTCAGCAATTTTTTAGTCCGCTGATAACATTTTCTTATTATCTCAAAAACCTCCTTGTCTATCTTGGCCGCTGTTTCTTCTGAATAATCTTTTTCCGCAGTAATTTCTCTGCCTAAAAATATCAATTCCTCTGTCTTTCCGAAAGAAACCGGACCAATTTCTTTACTCATCCCATATTTTGTCACCAAACTCCGAGCTATGTTTGTTGCTTCCTCTAAATCATTAGCCGCGCCAGTAGAAACGTCTTTAAATTTAATTTCCTCAGCCGCATAGCCGCCTAAAAGCGCGCATAAATCGTCCAAAAATTCAGAACGGGTCTTCATATATTTTTCTTCAGTCGGCATTCTCATAGTATAACCAGCGGCTCTACCGCGAGTAATAATAGAAATTTTTCTTACTAAAGCCGTACCTGGAAGCAAAGCAGTTGCTAAAGCATGGCCGGCTTCATGATAGGCGGTAATTTCTTTTTCTTTTTTTGTTAAAACACGGCTTTTTCTTTCAGGCCCTAAAATAACTTTTTCAATAGAATCTAATAATTCCTCTTGATCAATGCTTTTCTTATTTCTTCGCGCCGCCAAAATCGCCGCTTCATTAACTAAATTAGCCAAGTCAGCGCCAGAAAAGCCCGGTGTTCTCTCGGCAATTTCTCTCAAATTGGTTGTTGGCGCTAAAACTTTCCCTTGAGTATGAATTTTTAATATTTTTTCCCTGTCATCAATGCTTGGCAGGTCTAATACTACTCTTCTATCAAAACGACCGGGGCGCAATAAAGCTGGATCCAAGACATCAGGCCTATTTGTGGCAGCAATCACAATAGTTTTTGTATCTCTATCAAAACCATCCATTTCTACTAAAATCTGATTTAATGTTTGCTCCCTTTCATCATGACCACCGCCTAAACCTGCTCCCCTCACCCTTCCAATCGCATCAATTTCATCAATAAATAAAATAGAAGGAGCGCTTTTTTTAGCAGTGCCAAATGTATCTCGGACTCGTGATGCGCCAACTCCGACAAACATCTCAACAAATTCAGACCCTGAAATATGAAAAAATGGCACTTTTGCCTCGCCAGCTACTGCCCGAGCCAATAATGTGTTATGGTTAATAATTCCGTTAGCAAGAAAATTATGAAAGACAGGAACAGTTAAATCATAAACCACCTCCTGTCCTGAAGAAATCTTTTTAATTTTAGTAAAGAAAAAGCGGCCGGAACTTAATTTTTCTAAATGATTAACTTCGGGCATTTTAGAAGAAATAGAAGGAGAGAGTTTTAAAATTTCTTCTACGGAGGCAGAAAGACCCGAAAGTGAAGGCATTCTTTCCTCATTTATATACCTGTTAAGATTTTTATAAAATGACTGGCGATAAAACTCACGATTCAAAGCATGTATGGAATTGGCTTTTGCTTTCAGCCAAAGAGATCCTATAATAGCCCCTTGATGAGGTATAAGATTAATATTTGTATTACGCTGTCTCTGGCAGATAGTTTTTAAAGTTTCTCTTTTTTCTTTCACATTAAAACCAATTTCTTCTTGGAACCTTTCCACAAAATCACCATAAATAGTCAAATAGAATTGTAGTTTATGGTTGTAATTCTTTTTCCGTTCATAAATACGATTAACAATGCCCAAATTCATTAAAGACAGGTGAATATCTTCAATTAATCCTCTGCTGGCACTAGAAATACCAACTGCTCCTTTTTTCTCGACATAACCATCAGTATCAAAAACTCCTCTTAAAAATTCTATAACAAATTCTTTAGGAGCTAAACGCACCCATTCTGGCATTCGTTTTCCCTCAGCATAAGTCTCTTCTAATCCATATTCTTTTAATTCCTGTTTTATCTTAGAATCAACTAACTGATAATCATACTCTCTTGATTTTATCTTTGTTAATTTTTTATGAAAATTATCTTGAAGAATACGCTGAACCCGAGCCTTAATCTCTGAACTGCTTGTAGAAAAACAAATACGATTCTTTATAGTTAAACCACCATCGCCTATTAAAACTCCTAATAAATAGCTAATTTCTTTATTTGGAATTTTTGTGTAGCTACCAAAAAAATTATTATTATAGCCCATAACTAACCAATCATCTTCCTTTATATCATTTAGTTTTTTAAAAATGGGCTTGCCGGAAATTTTTTCTATCACTACTACAGGATGTTCTGAAGTTCCCTCAATCTTAGTTCCTAAATCTGTTTCGATAGAAATCGTCTTCTGCTTACCTAATTGATACCAATGCGAGGCTTTAGTAAATTTAAACTCTAAAGAATCTAAATCAAAAGAAATAACGTCTAACCCTGCTACTTCATTATTCTCTCTCACAGTAAAATATTTTGGGATTTCATTTATTGGTATCAAACCCTTATTAGTAGAAATAAGAGTATTGCCAATCACGCATTTTCCTGATCCCGGAGGACCCATTAATAAAACACCTCTCGGAATTTTAGCCCCTAAATCCTGAAATTTTTTAGGGTTTTTCAAAAACTCTACCACTTCTTTCAATTCTTCTTTTGCCTCATCTAAACCGGCGACATCTTTGAAAGTAATTCTATCTTTTGTGGGGGCAAATAATCTAATATTAGACTTGGCAAAAGAAAAAACCTGCATTGCTCCCTGATTTGCCCGACGCAAAGAATAAAATAAAAACACGCCAAATAAAATAAGAGGCAGCAAAATTACGAGAAGGGAGAAAAGAAATGTTGTGCTGCTCTCTGATTTAATTTCTATATTAAAATCAGCTATTTCTTCGGCTGTAAAGCCGAAATTTTGAAGAGTTTCTAGAAAAGAGGCATTAGGTTCTTTTTCAGCTTTAAAAATATTTTCTTCGTCAAGATAAATCTCAAAATTGTTAGAAGAGACAATAACTTTTTGCGGCGTCTGGTTTTTCAAAATCTGGATTGCCTCTGAAAGACTTATTTCTTTTGGAACTACTGTAACATTATTAACAATAGAAAAAATCAAAGAAAGGCCGAAAAAAATAAGCAGCACAAACAAAAAAGACTTAGCTAATTTATTCATAGCAATATTCTAATTATATCTCAAATATATTTTATCCTAAATAGAATGAAAAAGCAATCTAGGGATAAATTGGTTCGGTAACACCACGCAAGTGAGAAATCGCGCTATTTATTGATTCTAAAGAGGAACTCATTATTAAGTATTGATCAACAAAAGCATAGCTAACTGCCACTTCTTCTCCTTTATACGACAAATAACGAATTTCTGCTTCGGCATTGGTTGTTTCCTGAAATTCTTTCTCTTTTTGCGTCGGAATGTTAACTAGAAAAAGATTTTTCAAATCATTTAAAATTCCCAAGTTCTTTTCCCAAGCCAAGAAAATTGACTTTACTTCTTCTTTATTTTCTTCGCCAATATCAATTATTAAGCCAAGTGAGGGATTCACCTCACCATAATAGACATAAACTAAATATTTACGAGCTAAAAGATAAGGATGCAATCTTGTTGGCAATTGAGGAATAAGAGCAAGCACAACTTCTTCATTTTCGAGGGGGTCATTACGCACCTGAGGGATAAGCACTTTAAAAGTATCCGGAGCGGCTAATTCAGCAACTGCCGCGGATTTTATGCTTTCAACAATTGCATCTCCTGGTATCTTTATATTAAATATAGATTTTTGGAAAGGTCCGCTAATCTGAGGATATGGCGAAGAAACAATTGTTGTTGTCGTTGTTGTTGTTTCCAGCGTTGTTGTTGTCGTTGTTACTACTGTTTCCTCTTTACCAAACAAAAGAGGAACTAAATAAAAATAGCCCAACAAAACACCGGCAACGATTAAAACGCCAATAATTATTAAAGGAAGAATACTGCTTTTTTTTGCCGGAGCGCTTGGCTCTGAAGGAAATTCCTGAAATCCAATGTTTGAGGCGTCAGAAGGGATAGAGGGCTCGGAAAAACCCGGCTCTATTCCCGGAATAGCCCCTCCCTCGGCTTTAATTCTTTCTAAATCTGATTCTGATGTTCTGATAAAAACATTTGAGGGGGGCGGCGCAAATTTTTGCTCTGGCTTTTCTTCAAAAAATTGTTCTTGAGGTTGTGAAAAAGGTTGCTGAGGTTGTTGAGGTTGTTGAGAGGGAGCTTGACCAAAGGGTTGCGTTGCCGCAAATTGATCCTTTGGTTGCTGTGATTGATAAGGAGGCGTCTCTGGAACAGGAGGTTCATAAACCGGTTGCGAATATTGATTCGCTATTGGCTCATTCTTTGGTTGTTGTCCTAATCCAAAATTTGGTTCTGGTGTTGGTTGATGAGGTTGTGAGCCAAATACTTTTTCCCCTTCTTGAAAATTTTGATTAGAAAAATCTGAATTGAGATTAAAATTTTCTGGCATATTTTTGAAATTAAATTTAAGAACTTTCAATATTAATTATAATATTAATTATAACATAAATTATAATATCATCAAAATAAAAGTCAACCCCCACACCATAACCGATGATCTCGAAACTAAAAGCAAGGACTCAAAAAATCAAAAAAATTAAATTTATTGAGACCGATGAGAATTTTTTTCAAACCGATGTTTTTTCTCTGTTTTATCCTCATCTCCTTTCCCATAACGGACATCTTTTAAAGAAAGAGAAATTCGCCCATTTTCTTCAACTTTTTTAACTTTCAAATCCAACTCTTCGTTTTGATGAATAACATCTTCTACTTTAGCCACATGCCAAGGAGCTAATTCAGAAATATGAAGAAGGCCTTCTTTATTGCCGCCTAAATTTATAATCGCCCCAAAATCTCTAATTTGCGACACTTTACCTTTAACAACTTCTCCGGTTTCAAATTCTTTTGTAATGTTTTTTATTTCGGTTATTGCTGCCTGAGCTTTTTCATCATTGGGAGCGGTTACAAAAACAGTACCATCTTCTTCAATATCAATTGCCACATCATTATTTTCAATAATCTTATTAATCACTTTGCCTCCCGGTCCAATAAGAGTTCCTATTTGGTCTTTTTTGATTTTCAGAACGAATATTTTTGGCGCAAAAGGAGAAAGATTTTTTCTCGGTTCAGAAATAACTTGATTCATTTTTTCTAGTATAAAGAGCCGCGCTTTTTTTGCCTCTGCCAACATTTCTTTTAAAATCTTTTCATTAACTCCTTTAATTTTCACATCCATCTGCAGGGCAGTAATTCCATTTTTAGTTCCGGCAACCTTAAAATCCATATCACCATAATGGTCTTCAGGGCCTTGAATATCAGTCAAAATTTTATACTTGCCTTCTGCGCCTTTTTCAGAAAAAAGTTTTTCTGTCATTAAACCCATCGCAATCCCTGCCACATGAGTTTTAACCGGCACTCCGGCTGCCATTAAAGCCAGCGAGGAAGCGCAGGTTGCCGCCATTGAAGTAGAACCATTAGAAGACAAAATCTCAGAAACCACCCTGATTGTATAAGGAAACTGTTCCTGAGAGGGAATAACCGGCAAAAGAGCTTTTTCTCCTAAGGCGCCATGGCCAATTTCCCGTCTGCCCGGACCGCGCAAAGGACCGACTTCTCCAGAAGAATAAGCAGGAAAATTATAATGATGTAAAAATCTTTTTTCACCGGTAATTTCCATTCCTTGCAAAAGCAGAACGTCGCTCGGCGAACCTAAAGTAACTACTGATAAGGCGTGAGTTTTTCCTCTCATAAACAACGCCGAACCATGAGGTCGCGGCAAAATATCAATAGCCATATCTAAAGGTCTTATCTCATCCAACTTTCTCAAATCAGGCCTTTTATCGTTTGCTAAAATATTCTGATGGACAATTTCATTAATTTCTTCCTCAAAAATTGAATCAATGTCTATTAATGACTCTGCCGAATATGCTTTTGATTGCAAATAATCAATTAATTCTTTTTTAAGCAAAGTAATTTGAGCATTCTTTTCGTTTTTATCTTGAAGATAAATTGCTGTTTCTAATTTATCTTTTATAAAATTCTTAACTTCTTTTTCCAACTCCTTATCCCACTCTTTTAAAATAACCTCTTCTTTAGGAACCCCCATTTCAGCTATAATTTCTCTTAGCTGTTTATTAAGGTTGATTATTTCTTCTCGGCCTCTTTGGATTGCTTCATTGACAATATCCTCTGAAGCTTCATTAGCTTCAGCTTCAATCATATTAATCAAATCACCAACCCCGGAAACTATCATATTCAAAGAGCATTCATTTCTTTCATCGTATTCTGGATTAAGTAAAAACCCTCTTTCTTTTGACCAGCCCACCCGTATTGCTGCCACTGGTCCTTGCCAAGGAATATTGGAAACACCCAAAGCCAAAGAGGCGGCAATAATGCCTAAAACATCTGGGTCGTTTTTTTCATCTATTGACAAACAAGTCACTACTACTTGCACTTCTCTTCTCATTTGAGCGGCAAAAAGCGGCCTGATTGTCCTGTCTATTAATCGGCTGTTTAAAATAGCGGCATCTGTAGGCCGTGATTCTCTCCTAACAAAACGACTGCCATAAATCTTGCCAGCAGCATAATATTTTTCTTCATAATCAACCAATAAAGGGAAGAAATCCAAACCCGTTCTGTCTTCAGCGCTCATTACTGCCGAAGCCAAAACTACAGTGTCGCCCATTTTTACCATAACCGAACCATTGGCTTGTTCAGCCAAATTGGAAAACTCTATAATGATTGATTTATCTCCTGCTTTTACTTGATATTGTTTTATTTGCATTTTTAAAAATCACTTTTTCAATGTTGTTTTAATAATCTTCGGTATTTTCTTATAAAATCCTTCTTTTGGCGGAGGCAAAAGATAATAATCAGTTTTGGAATCTATATCAGAAAATTCATCAACAATGTCCCTCAAATAAGAAGAAGTTGTCTTGCCAAAAGCCATAACTTCAACGTGCTTGCCTAAAGCTTTTAAATATTCAACCAAAGGAATAAAATCACCATCACCAGTCACTAAAACTATCGCATCAAGATTAGAAGCCAATCTCACCGCATCAATGGCTAAACCTACATCCCAATCTCCTTTTTTTGTTCCGTCAGGATAAACTTGAAGGTCTTTAATTCTAACTTCAATTCCTGATTTTTCCAAAGCTTCAAAAAAAGAGGCCTCTCCTGGCTCATCAGCTTTAGCGACATAAGCTATCGCTCTAATTAATTGGCGTCCGCTCACAGCTTCCAGAAGAAGATTTTTAAAATTTACCCGAGCGCCATAAAGATTTTTTGCCGAATGATAAAGATTCTGCACATCTATTAGAACCGCTATCCGTTGGTTTTTGTTTTTAATAATCATTATAAAAAAATTTCCCTCTACGCTTTAACTATTTATATATTTACTACAAACACTACAAGCCAAGTTTTTCCACCAACTTATTATATCGGCGCGCTGATTCTTTTTTTAAATAAGCCAAAAGCCTTCTCCTCTCAGAAACCATACTTAAAAGACCCCTTCGAGAATGATAATCTTTCGGATGCTCTTTAAGGTGTTTGGCTAATAATTTAATTCTTCTAGTCAAGAGCGCAATTTGAACTTCAGGAGAACCAGTATCATTCTTATGAGTGGCGAATTCTTTTATAACTTTTTCTTTTTGTTTGGTGGTAAGCATTGTTTTAATATTTTTATATTATCATAATTCCTAAATAAAATCAATCTCATTTTTAAAAACCTCTTTTAAGAGAGGTTTTAAAAAAGCAGCAATGTATTTGAAAATATCTTTACCCCCTAATGAAACAAAGTTTCTACTACTGGGGCGAACCGATTTCAAGTTTTTCCTTAGCGGCAAATTCTTTTATGACTGATCCTTTCTTCTATATCTCTGTCCCTCTAATTTCTTCGCATCAATTTTTGTTCTCTCCCAATCAACAGGCACAATCTTGTTTATTTTTTTATTTTCAATATCAATATCAAAAATCATATCTTTTAACTTCCAACCGCGAATAATTCCGGCTTCCTCAAATCGTTGTTGTAACTCTACCATCATTGTTTCCGCTTGCCTTTTAAGATTTTCAATATCTTCATCGCTATAACCTTTCTCTTTTAGTTTGAGTGCGTCTTTTTCGCGCCAACCGAGTCCTTGCACTTTCTCCATCACAATTAAATGCGTTCCTTGTTGTTCAACTTTTGCAACAGGATGCGGAGCCGGCAAACCAATGCTTGTTACTGTTTCCATTATTCTATATTCGTAAAAGGGATCGCTCGATTCTCCAACCTCTCCTTTTTCAATATTGATTCTCTTTCCGATTGTTTGAAGTTCTTGTCCGCTTTCGTCTATCCAAGTCGGAAGAACTTTAACTGCGGTGGGATCCTCGCGAACTCTACCAGTTTCGTCTCGCTTAATTTCTCCTGATTTTATATTTTGTCCTTCCTTCTCAAAATACTCCAAAGGATTTTGTCTAAACTCACTGGGGACAAAATTTTCAAAGCCGGGATTAACTTCAATTTTGGCTTCAGAACCTACTTCTTTTGATTCAAATGTAGGATTTTCAAAACTCATATTTTTTTATAGGCAGAAAATTAATCCCGCTCTTTTGTAAAAGGGCGAGGCAACAACCTTCAAAAACGCTGAAATTTTAAACTGGCGGAGGGTGTGGGATTCGAACCCACGGACCGCTTTGAAGGCGGTCACGGTTTAGCAAACCGTCGCTTTAACCACTCAGCCAACCCTCCTTTACCATAATTTCAATAAGTTTATCTAATATGAGACAAAAATGCAACCTCTTAAGCTCAAACAGATAATGGAAAGGATGAAAGAATGAGAATAAATAGAAATAAATCAATTTTTTCAATATATTATAAACTTATACAAAAACTTGACAAATTAGTATAATATGCTAAACTAATCTTGCAATTCTCCCAAAAGGGAGTTTTTTAATACAAGAATAAATAATAAATCATGAATACCATCAATAAAGGACGCAAACTAGGCCTTTTCGTTATCATCTTGTCTTTTGGCCTTTTAGGCCTCTGGCCTGACCTTTTAGTTGAGGGATCTCCTGCGGTAACTATTAGCGAAACTGTTGATGACTCCTTTCAAGAGAATGTTGCCCTCGCAGGGCCTTCAGATCAAGAGCCAGAATCTCAGGGGTCAGAATCTTATTTTATTTCAAATAATACCTTCCTCACTGCGGTAAATACCCCCATTACAATCCAAATTAGGAAGGTTATTGCTACTGCTTATTCTTCTACCCATGATCAAACTGACGAAGATCCATTTATTACTGCTTCTGGCGCTCAGGTCTATGACGGGGTTATTGCGACTAATTTTTTGCCTTTTGGCACTAAAGTCAAGATTCCTGAAATATTTGGCGATAAAATTTTCACTGTTGAGGACAGGATGAACGAGCGATTCGGCGATAATAGAATTGACATTTGGTTTCC
>CAZJVL010000006.1:0-14074 GCA_964549875.1 uncultured Candidatus Saccharibacteria bacterium | reverse complement strand
GTATTATACTTGAGGACCGTAAAATTAACAGGTAATACCGTGGGAAGACTAATAAAAGCTAAAGATATAGATTTAGCATATATTGCTGGTTTTCTTGATGGCGATGGGAGTATAATGGTTCAAGTCAAGAAAACTAAATTTCATCCAAGGGGATGGCGTTTAATGTTTACTATTTGTTTTTATCAAGATAGTAAACACGCTCAACCTTTAACTTGGATAAGGCAGCGATTAGGTATAGGGTATATTTCTCCTCGAAATGATGGGATAACAGAATTAAGAATAAATGGTTATGCCCAAACAGAAAAAATCTTGAGTAATTTATTTCCTTATTTAAAATTTAAAAAGAAACAGACGAAGATTATTCTGAATATACTTAAAATACTGCATAATAGAAAAATTGGGCAATTAACCAAACATGAAAGATTAAGGATAGCTGATTTAATATATAGATCAAGAGAATTAACTTATAAATCAGGTTGGAAAAATCTAGATAGCACCAAAAAGCTAAAAGAGGTATTAGGCTATTAACTTTTATTAGTCCCCGTAACGACTGAGGTTTTTATAACTGAGATAAAAAACTTTTAGTTTTTTATCATACGTTGACCCCTCTCCTTTTAACTAAAAGAAGAGGGTGAAGATATAGTCTAAGCCTTTAGAAATAAAGGAATAACTTGACGAGAGGACCCGATTGGACGAACCTCTGGTCTACCGGTTGTCCTACCAAGGGCATCGCCGGGTAGCTATGTTCGGCAGGGATAAGCGCTGAAAGCATCTAAGCGCGAAGCCCCTCCCAAGATTAGGTATCGTTTCCGCCATTTGGCGGAGGAAGATCCCTGGAAGATGACCAGGTTGATAGGCTCTAAGTGGAAGCCCTGTAAAGGGTTAAGCTGAGGAGTACTAATAGATCGAAGCAACTTTCCTATCTTTAGTGAAAAGAACTGTTTAAACCTTTAACTGTTTAAACCTTTAAACCTTTAAACCTTTAAACTTTTAAACCTTTAAACTTTTAAAATATATGATCCATCTCCCGGTGATTTAGTCTGGTAGGTTCTACCCGTTCTCATTCCGAACACGGAAGTAAAAATGCTAGACGCCGATGATACTCCTTGTGGGGAAAGTAGGTTTTGCCGGGAGTTTTTATTTTTTGAGAATTTTTTTAAACCTCGCGTTCGTCATTCGTTAACTTTTGTGCTATAATAGCACTAATGAACAAACGCCTAAAAAAACAAATAATCATTGCTCTTATTGTTTTGGGTATTTTTTCTGCTATTGGCGGAGGTATATATTTAACTCATAAGCCAGAACCGACTTGTTTTGATGAAATTCAGAATCAAAAAGAAGAAGGTATTGATTGCGGCGGCCCCTGCATCTCCTGCGATTTAAAATATAATCCTCCGCTTTCTTTAGCCGCAGCGCCTATTTTGTTGACAAATGAAAATGGAAAAATTGATGTCCTTTTTAAGATAATTAATAGAAGCGAACAATGGGGGGCAAAATCTTTTTCCTATAAGGTGATTTTTACAGGCGCTAATGGAGAAAAGCAGGAATTTATAAAATCTGGGTTTATTTTGCCTCATGAAGTTAGGTATTTTTTGGTTTCCAATCTTACCACTGGATTTCAGCCCCTTACGGCAGACGTTGAAATTATTAAAGAAGATATTAGTTGGGAGTTGCCTCCTTCGGGCATTGACTTAAGTTTAGGTGACCCTCTGATCCTCAGTAACGTGAAAATAGTTAAACCAGAACCAATTTCTCAAATGGCATATAATGTTTATACATTTACCAAAACCTTGGAGCCGGGAATGGAAGACGCAGAAGTTTTTAATCTTCAAAAAGTGCTTAGTCTTGATCCTTCAATCTATCCTGAGGGGCAAATCACTGGTTATTATGGCAAGTTAACAGAAGCCGCGGTTATGAGATTTCAGAAAAAATACGGCATTAGGATTACTGGCGAAGTCGGAGACCAAACAAGGGCAAAATTAAATGAGCTTTATGGGCCCGGAAGTCAAGCGCTTACTTACAATTTTACTCTTCATTTGAAGAAAGGCGATAGAGGGGATGAAGTTTTGAATTTACAAAAAGCTCTGATGTTAGATTCCACAGTTGCGCCTCTGGGCTCTATCACGGGTTATTTTGATGATATTACTGAGAAAGCCCTTGAAGATTTCCAATTAAAACACGGTCTCAGCGTTACCGGAGAAGTGGATGCAGAAACCAGAGCAAAATTAAATGAATTATTCAGTAATTCTTCCCGTTCAGCAAATCAAGAATTGACAGACGAATTAGAGCCATATGAAGCCAGTTTGGAAGTAAGCGGAAGTATTTATAACAAAACACCTTTTAATTGGCGCAAAGGTGATGTGGTTATTGTTCTTTGCGATAGCAATAAAAAACCAATTGCCGCAGGATCCACGGTTTTAGAAAACATTTATTCAGAGCAAACTGTTAATTTCGTCATCCGTTGGCGGGATCCGCTGCCAGAAAATATTTCTGTTTGCGAAAGAGTGGTTAATATTAATATTTTGGACACTACAAACGCCTTTTTAACACATTAGCATGTTTAAAACCGATTCTGCCTTATTTCTGGCGCTATTCGTCTTAATTGGTTTAGGTTTGTTGGTTCTTTGGAGTGTCTCTTTTCAAGATGACCCTCCTTTTTTATCAGTAAAGAGGCAGATTGTTTTTCTGGGCATCGGCGTCGGATTTTTTATCTTTTTTTCTCTGCTTGACTGGCGTTTTCTTAATAACTCCTCCTTGATTTTATTTTTGTATTTTCTCACTTTGTGCTTATTAGTATTGGTCCTGTTTGTTGGCGATAAAAGTTCTGGTTCTGCTGGCTGGTTTGACTTCGGCGTTTTTAGCTTTCAGCCGGTAGAAATAGCAAAAATTGTTTTGCTTTTAGTTTTGGCAAAATATTTATCATCCCGCCATCTGGAGATTTGGCAGTTTCGGCATCTTTTAGTTTCCGGCATTTTTGCCTTTATTCCTTTTGGCTTGGTTGCGATTCAGCCTGATTTAGGCGGCGCTATGATTCTTTTAGCTATTTGGCTTGGTTTGGTTATTATCAGCGGTATCAGAATAAAACAAATTGTGTTAGTAATAATTGCTTTTGCTTTAGCGGCTAGTTTGGCTTGGTTTTTCTTTTTAGAGCCTTATCAACAGTCAAGAATTCTTAGTTTTTTTAATCCGGAAAAAGATTTATTAGGCAGCGGCTATAATCGGGAGCAAGCTTTAATTGCTATTGGCTCTGGAAGAATTTTTGGCAAAGGATTGGGCTGGGGTTCGCAGACGCATTTGCGTTTTTTGCCTCTGGCAAAGACAGATTTTATTTTTGCTTCTTTAGCTGAATCATTGGGTTTGGTCGGCGTTTCAATTTTATTGATTTGTTTTTTGATTATTTTCCAACGTTTAATTATGTGGGCGGGTATTTTCTCTTATAATTTCTGTAAACTTTTTACTGTTGGCTTTGCGATAAAGCTAATAGTGGAAACTGTTATTAATATCGGAATGAATTTAGGATTACTGCCGATTATTGGTATTGCTTTGCCTTTTGTTTCTCTTGGCGGCTCCCACCTTTTAACGGATTTTATTGGTTTGGGAATTATCAATAGTATGATTCTCCATCATGCTTAATTATTAAACCTTTATTTTTTAAACTTTTAAACCTTTAAACTTTTAAACCTTTAAACTTTTGTTATACTTTTAAACTTTTTGTATTTAACCCTTTAACCCTTTAACCCTTTAAACTTTTAAACCTTTAAACCTTTAAACTTTTGTATTTAAACCTTTAAACTTTTAACCATGGTGAAAAGCCAAATTCTCAAAATTATTATGTTAATTATCGCCTGTCTGGCTGTTTTCTCTTTCTTCCTTCTCGTTAATGCCCCTATTAACTGCGAAAGAGATTGCGTCTTTAGTATCGCCAAAGGGGAAAACCTGAAAACTATTGCCGACCGCTTGGAAAAAGAAAACTACATTTCCTCTTCGCTCCTCTTCCAGATGTATTTTAAAATCAAAGGCGAGGAAAGAAATATCAAAGCAGGCGATTATCAATTTATTCCGCCATTAACTATTGTCAGCATTTATAAAACAATTACTAATGAAAAATTAGCTCAAAATAATGTTTTTTTGATTACTGAAGGGGAAACAATTTTAGAGGTTGAAGAAAATTTAAAAGAAAAAGGATTAATAGAAAAAATTTCATCATTGAAAGAATGGCCGCTTAAAGAATTTTTTGATTTGTTTGGCGCAAACAGACCTTCAATAGTTTCTTTCAGCGTTTTTTCAAAATTACCGCCAGATGTTTCTTTGGAAGGATTTCTGTTTCCTGATTCTTATCATTTGCCCCAGGGATTAACAGAAAAAGAAATCCTTTCAATTTTTATTAATAATTTTGTCTCTAAAACATCTGGCGAGTTTAATCAAGCCATCAAAAATAATCTATTTTTAAAAATTAATGGCCAAACAAGAAATTTTTATGATGTTTTGATAATGGCTTCTTTATTGGAAAAAGAAGTTATAAGTGAAGAGGATAAAAAAATAGTGGCCGATATTCTTTGGAGAAGATTGGATGCGAATTTTCCGCTTCAAGTTGACGCGACAATATGTTATGCCCAATACGGTTCCTTCAAAAAATGTTCTTTAACCCGCGATTTGTATGGGATAGATTCTCCTTATAACACCTATCTTTATAAAGGCCTGCCGCCAACGCCAATTAATAATCCCGGAATTGAATCAATTAAAGCGGCTCTCAACCCGGCAGCAAATGATTATTGGTATTATCTAACCGACCGCAAAACTGGAAATACCATTTTTTCAAAAACCTTTGATGAGCATCTTAACGCCCGTGAAAAATACTTATAAAAAATCTAATGGATTGTAAACAAGGCGCCTCATCTTTCAAAATTTTAAACAAGACAATGCGTCAGAATTATTTAGGCAATGAAAACTACTTTTGAACAATTAAAATCTCTTTTTCTTGAAAATAGGACTCCGAAGCAAACAATAGCTAAAAATACTTTTTGGCTTACTGCTTCTTCTGTTTTCAGCAAATTATTTAAATATTTTCTCGTCATTTATGCCGCTCGTCTTTTAGGCGTTATTCAATACGGCTATTTTAATTTTGCGATGTCTTTTGCCGCTTTATTCGCCGTTTTTGCTGATTTAGGGATTAGTTCTATTATTTCTCGCGATTTAGCCAAAGAAAAAGAAACCGAAATTAAAATTCCCGCTATTTTTACCTTAAAATTTCTGCTTTGTCTTTTTACATTTATTTTAATAGTAATTGCTTCTTTTTTTGCTCCTTCAAGCGATAATTTGCAATTAGCCATTATTCTGATGGCTTTTTTTGTTACTTTAAATAGTTTGACGGCTTTTCTTTATAGCTGTTTTTATGGGAGAGAAGAAATGCAATATCAGACAATTGCCGAAATAACAGAAAATGGCGTGGCTACTGTTTTGGGAATTTATTTATTGCTTCATCTTCCCGAGGCAACTATTTTGTCTTTGGCTTATGCTGTCTCAGCTGTGATTGGCTTTATTGTCATCTATTTTCTTTTCCGCAGAAAATTTGGCAATATTTTAAAATTTACTATTGATAAAGAAGAATGGCGCCGAGTTTTTAAACTAGCTTGGCCCTTGGCTTTGAGCGGGATTTTTGCCTTAATTTATACTTATACTGACACTTTAATGATGGGCTTTTGGCAATTATTTGAACAGATTGGCTATTATAACGCCGCTCAAAAAATTATTGGTTTGGCAATTTTACCAGCAGGTTTAATTATCAGCTCCTTTTTACCAACTTTTGCTCGGCAGAGCGCTCAAGACAAACAAAAAGCCCAAACCATTTTCCATTATCAAAATTTAGCTTTATTGGCTTTAGCTATTCCTATTGTTGTTGGCGGCTATATTATGGCTAATGGTTTAATTATTCATTTTTATGGCCAAAATTATTTACCAGCAGTTTTAGCTTTACGAATCCTCTTATTAATGGCTGGGATTAGCTTTCTTTCTGGTTCTTTCAGTTATGCCTTATTTGTTTATAATCAACAAAAAAAGGCCTTCTGGGTTTCTTTAGCTGGCGCCCTATTAAATGTTCCCCTTAATGCTTTCTTAATTCCCCAATATGGTTTTTATGGAGCTGCTCTAGCGACAGTTATCACTGCCTTTATTACTTTTTTTGCTTTAATATGCTTAGTCAAGCGCTTTACTCCGTTAAAATTAATTAATTGGTTCTTTCTGAAGTATCTTTTTATTATTATTCTTGCCACTATTTTAATGGCCATTGTTTTAATTTTCGGAGCGAAATGGAACCTTAATGTTATTTTCAAGGTAATGGGAGGCGGGCTGGTTTATTTAATAACCTGCGCCAGTATTTTATTTATTTCAAAGGATAAAATATAAAATTTAACAAAAGTTTTTTATTATTTATTAAATGTCCCTTTTTAAATTACATTCTCCTTATAAACCTCAGGAGATCAGCCTCAAGCAATAAAAAAAATAGTCGCCGGAATAAAAAAGGGTTATCAGTACCAAACCCTTTTGGGTGTTACTGGCTCTGGTAAAACTTTCACTATGGCAAATGTTATTAAGGAATTTTCAAAGCCAGTTTTAGTAATTGCGCCCAATAAAACTTTAGCCGCTCAACTTTATCGGGAATATAAAAATTTTTTCCCGGAAAATTCTGTTAATTACTTTGTTTCTTATTATGATTATTATCAACCCGAGGCATATTTGCCTATCACTGATACTTATATTGAAAAAGAGGCAATGATTAATGAAGAAATTGATAGATTAAGACATCAGGCAACAACCGCCTTATTAACTAGAAAAGATGTAATAATTGTCGCTTCGGTTTCTTGTATTTATAATTTAGGGCTTCCTTTAAATTATTTTTCTTCAAGCATCCATTTGGAAGTGAACCAATTATTAACTCGCGGAGATTTTATAAACCAGCTTCTAAAAATTCAATTTAAAAGAACCAACGGGGTTTTAAAAAGAGGATTTTTTAGAATTAGAGGCGATGTTTTTGAAGTTATGCCCGCTTCTCAAAATATTATTTATCGGATAATTTTAGAAGACCAAAAAATAAAAAGCTTGAAGCTAATTGATCCTCTTAATTTAAAAATAATTTCCCAAGAAAAAGAAATGATTATTATGCCTTTTAAGCATTTTATTTCAACAAGACCTGATATTGAAAGAGCCGTCAAAGAAATTAAAAAAGAACTGAAAGAAAGATTGGACTTTTTCAGGAAAAATAACAAATTGTTAGAAGCTGAAAGGCTGGAGAGGAGAACTAAATACGACATTGAAATGCTTCTCACTTTGGGATATTGTCATGGCATCGAAAATTATTCCCGGCATTTAACCGGCAAATTATCAGGAGAACCGCCAGATACTCTTTTATCTTATTTTCCCCAGACAAATGGCAAAGGAGATTTTTTAACAATTATTGATGAGTCCCATATTGCGGTGCCTCAAATAAGAGGAATGTATGAAGGAGACAGGTCTCGAAAAACGATTTTAATTGAATATGGCTGGCGTTTGCCATCAGCTTTAGATAATCGCCCTTTAAAATTTTCTGAATTTGAAAAGATGATAAATCAAGCTATTTTTACTTCAGCCACTCCAGGAGATTGGGAATTGAAACATTCTGCGCAAGTTGTAGAACAAATTATTAGGCCAACTGGATTAGTTGATCCTGAAATTGAGGTCAGGCCTGTTTTTGACAAAAAAACCAATAAAAGTCAAATTGATGATGTCATTAGCGAAATCAAAAAAATAATAGCCAATAAGGAAAGAGCCATCATTAATACCTTAACAAAAAAAATGGCAGAGGATTTAAACGATTATTTTAAAAAACAAGGAATTAAATCTAATTATCTCCATAGCGATGTTAAAACTCTTGAGAGAGCTAAAATTTTAACTAATTTTAGAAAAGGAAAATTCAATGTATTGGTTGGAGTCAATCTTTTAAGAGAGGGCTTGGATTTGCCAGAAGTGACTTTGGTGGCAATTTTAGACAGTGATCGCGAAGGATTTTTAAGAAGCGAATCTTCTTTGATTCAAACAATGGGCAGGGCAGCCCGCAATGTCAAAGGAAAAATAATTTTATATGCTGATACCATTACTTCCTCAATGAAAAGCGCAATTAATGAAGTTAATAGAAGAAGGGAAAAACAATTAGCTTATAACAAAAAGCATCATATTACTCCCCAATCAATTACCAAAAACATTGAAGAATTTATTTAAATAGTTTTAAAATATAGGGAAATTTGGTATTTCAAGATATTAAAATTTATGGAAGATAAGATAATAATAAAGGGAGCCAGGGTCCATAATTTGAAAAACATTGAACTGGAAATTCCCAAAAATAAAATAGTGGTTATAACCGGTGTTTCCGGAAGCGGCAAATCTTCTTTGGCTTTTGATACAATTTTTGCTGAAGGCCAGCGCCGCTACATAGAATCATTGTCTCCTTATATCAGACAATTTTTAGGGCAAATGGAAAGAGCTGATGTTGACGAGATTTCAGGCCTCTCGCCGGCAATCTCAATAGACCAAAGGGCTTTATCCCATAACCCTCGTTCCACAGTTGGCACTTTAACTGAAATTTATGATTATTTAAGGGTTTTATTCGCCAGATTAGGAGAAGTTTATTGCCCGATTGATGGAGTAAAAATACAAAGATTATCAATTGATGAAATGATAAAAATTATTAAAGAGGAAGCCCAAAAAGATAAAGTTGAATATCTAACGATTTTTTCTCCGGTTGTCCGGGGAAGAAAAGGCGAGTATTATCAATTACTTTATGATTATTTAAATTTAGGATATAGAGAGGCGAGAATTGATGGAAGAATTCATTCTCTCCATGACAAAATCGAGCTTTCCCGGTATCAAAGCCACACCATTGAAATAATTATTGACAAGGTTTCAATAAAAGATGAAAGTCGGGTTTTTGAAGCGGTTGAAAACGCTTTAAATTATTCTAACGGCTTGGTAAATATTGGCTTAATGGCTAATAATAAATTTGAAACTTCTAAACGAGAATTTTTGCTTTCTTCCCATTTTACCTGCCCTAATGATAATTTTGCTTTTCCAGAAGTTGAACCACGGTTATTTTCTTTTAATAGTCCTTATGGCGCTTGCCCTGATTGCGCCGGCCTTGGCAAAAAAGATATTTTTTCAAAAACAATTTGTCCCACCTGCAAAGGAAAAAGGTTAAGAAAAGAAGCTTTATCAGTAAAAATTGCCAATAAAAATATCTATGATATTTGCTCTTTGTCTTTAGAAGAGGCCTATCATTTTTTTGTGTCTTATGAGGCAAAATTAACTGTTCGCGAAAAAACAATTGCTTCTACAATTGTAAAAGAAATTATTGATAGATTGGGATTTTTATTGGAAGTTGGTTTAAACTATTTGCAAATGAAGAGAGAGGCGGAAACTTTGTCAGGGGGCGAGGCCCAAAGAATAAGATTAGCATCTCAAATAGGCTCCAAGCTCTCTAATACTTTATATGTTTTAGACGAACCAACGATTGGGCTTCATGAACGAGACACAGAAAACTTAATTAATACTTTAAGAGAATTAAAAAATAGGCAGAATAGCTTAATTGTTGTTGAACACGATGAAAGGACAATTAAATCAGCTGATTATCTGGTTGATTTAGGAGAATTTGCCGGAATAAAAGGCGGAGAAATTGTGGCTTCTGGAGAAATTTCAAAATTGTTGGATAAAAAAACAAAAATACCCTCAAAATCTTTAACTTTAAAATATTTAAAAGGACAGGAAAAAATAGCGATACCCCAAAATCGCAGAAAAAGAATCACTGAAAAATTAATAGTTATTGGAGCGAGAGCCAATAATTTAAAAAATATTAATGTTGAAATACCTTTGAGAAAATTAGTGGTTATTACCGGCGTTTCCGGAAGCGGCAAATCTTCTTTGATTTACGATGTTTTATATAAAAATTTAGCGAGAATTAAATCAAGGTTTCAAACTTTAGAAAATGTCTCTAAAATTGTAAATACAGAATATCTTGACCGCGTAGTAATGGTTGACCAGTCGCCAATTGGCAGAACTCCTCGTTCCAATCCCGCAACCTATACCGGAGTATTTACTCCAATCCGAGATTTTTATGCTCAATTGCCGCAATCAGCAGCGCGCGGTTATTCTCCTTCAAGATTTTCTTTTAATGTTAGGGGAGGAAGATGTGAAGCTTGTCATGGTGCTGGCTATAATTTAATTGAAATGCATTTTCTGCCTCCGGTTTTGGTAGAATGTGAAGTTTGCCATGGCAAAAGATTCAATAAGGAAACTTTGGAAGTAAAATACAAAGGCAAAAATATCAACGATGTTTTAAATTTAACAATTGATGAGGGCTTAAAGTTTTTTGAAAATATTTATACCATCACTGACAAATTAAAACTTTTAAGAGAAGTTGGCTTGGGGTATTTAAAATTAGGGCAAAGCGCTACGGTTTTATCAGGCGGCGAGGCGCAAAGAATTAAATTATCAAGGGAATTAATCAATCCTCTTGGCAGAAGGACTTTGTTTTTGCTTGATGAGCCAACAGTCGGCCTTCATTATTACGATGTTAAGCTTTTGCTTCAAGTTTTAAATAAATTGGTTGATTTGGGAAATAGCGTTGTGGTTATTGAACACAATATGCATATTATTAAATCAGCTGATTACCTGATTGATTTAGGGCCTGAAGGCGGAGATAAAGGCGGTAAAATTGTGGCTTCTGGCGCCCCTGAAGAATTAGTTAAAAATAAATTTTCAATAACCGGCAAATATTTAAAAGATTATCTTCGCCAATGATAGCCATTAAACCATATAAAAAATCAAGATAATGAAAAATAAACCAAAAAATTTACCAAATAGTTCTGGAGTTTATCTTTTCAAAAAGAAATCAGAAATTTTATATATTGGCAGAGCTGTTAATTTAAAAAATCGCCTGAGCCAGTACTTTAGAGAAAATTTAAATCCAAGAATTAAAGAAATGGTTGCAAATTCAGATAAGATTGAGCTGAAAACTACCTCTAATTTATTGGAAGCAATTATTTTGGAAGCTAATTTAATTAAAAAATACTGGCCTAAATACAATATAAAAGATAAGGACAATCGTTCTTTCCTGTATTTATTAATTTCCAAAAAAGAAGATTTTCCAAAGCCAATAATTATCAGAGGCAGGGAGATTGAAAAATTTAAAAGTTCTGATTTTGAAATTTTTGGGCCATATCAAAGTTTAACCTTGCTAAAAAACGCTTTAAAAATAATTAGACGCATTTTTCCTTATTCAACTTGCAAGCCAAATCAAGGAAAACCCTGTTTTGATTATCAAATCGGGCTTTGCCCCGGCGCTTGTCTCGGCTTAATATCTAAAGAAGATTACCATAAAAATATTAATAATTTAATTTTATTTTTAAAAGGCGACAAACAAAAGCTTTTGAAAAAATTAGAAAAAGAAAACCCACAGGGGTTAAAAGCCTTAGAGCATATTCAAGACGTAGCTTTAATTTCTAATTTTGAAGAAGATTTGAAAGAACAATTTTATTATCGCATTGAAGGTTATGACATTTCTCATTTAGCCGGCAAAGAAACTTACGCTTCAATGGTTGTTTTTGAAAATGGGGTTTTCAACAAAAATGGATATCGTTTGTTTAAAATAAAGCAAGCTCCAAAAAATGATGATTTAAGGGCTTTAGAAGAAACTTTGAAAAGAAGGTTTAGCCATAAAGAATGGCGCTTGCCAAATTTAATAATGGTTGATGGAGGATTACCTCAAGTAAGATATTGTTCTTTGGTTTTAAAATCTTTAAATATTTCAATTCCCTTGATTGGTATTTCAAAATATCAAAATGATAAGCTTGTTTTTTCAAAAGGGATTAGCAAAAACTTAAAAAAAATTATTGAAAGTTCAAAGTCAACTCTTTTAAAAGTTAGAGAAGAAGCCCATCGTTTTGCCAATAAATCTTCCAAAAGAACCAGAGAAAAAATCGTTCAATAAACCTTGGTTTCTTTAATTTTCTTAAAATATACTAATTTAATTCTATTTTTATCTGCTAGTTGCCAGTTATTAGCTGCTGGTTGTTCATTAAATCTGCCATTTATTTCTCTTGTTTTCTTACCTTTTTTAGGTTATGATTTGACATAGAAAAAGAAAAGTAAAAGGGATATAATTTATTTAAAATTTAATATTAATAATTAATAAAAATGAAATATCCAAAAATTAATGCAAAAAATATTCCAACAATTATTCTTTGCGGGGGATTGGGAACCAGAATGAGAGAAGAGACAGAATACAAGCCCAAGCCGATGGTTTTAATCGGAGGAAAACCTATGCTGTGGCATATTATGAAAATTTACAGCTATTATGGTTATAACAATTTTATTTTAGCTTTGGGTTATAAAGGCGAGATGATTAAAGATTATTTTTTAAATTTTAAAACCTTTATTAACGATTTTGAACTGGAAACTTCCACCAATAAAATTGATTATTGTAATGGTTTAGAAGATAATTTTAAAATTCTTTTTGCCGAAACTGGTTTAGAAAGCGCGACCGGAGAGCGAATTTTGCGAGTGAAAAAATATTTGAAAAACGATTTATTTATGCTTACTTTTGGCGATGGAGTGAGCGATATTGATATTAATAGATTAGTTGATTTTCATTTAAAACAAAAAACATTAGGGACTATTACCGGCGTTCATCCTTTTTCTAAATACGGGATGATAAAAATGGACAGAAAGAAAAAATTAGTAATTGATTTTGAACAAAAACCTTTGATGTTTGATTATGTAAGCGGAGGATTTATGGTTTTTCATAAAAAAGCTTTAAAGTATTTTGACAAAGGACCAATGGAAAATGGTTTAAAGAAAATGGCAAAAGATAAACAATTATCAGTTTATTGCTATGATGGTTTTTGGAAAGCAATGGATACTTACAGAGAAATGGAAGAATTAAATAAATTATGGGAAGAGAAAAAACCTTGGGCAGTGTGGAAAAAGAAAAAAAATTAATTCAATGAAAGAATTAAAAAATTTTTATCAAAATAAGAAAGTTCTAATTACTGGCCATACTGGTTTTAAAGGCAGTTGGTTGACTCAAATTTTATTAAATTGGAAAGCAAAAATTTCCGGTATAGCTTTAAAACCAAATACAACACCAAGTTTTTTTAAAATTCTAAAATTAGAAAAGCAAATTAATAATTATTATTGCGACATTCGGAATTTTAAAAAAATATCCGAGATTATTAAAAAAGAAAAACCAGAAATTCTTTTTCATTTAGCCGCCCAGCCATTAGTCAGAGATAGTTATGATGACCCTTTATATACTTTTGAAACCAATATTATAGGAACCGCCAATCTTCTTCAGGCAATTAAAGAAGTAAAAACTATTAAATCAGCGGTAATTATTACCACAGATAAAGTTTATGAAAATATTGAATTAAATTGCCCTTTTAAAGAAACTGATAAATTAGGGGGTTATGACCCTTATAGCGCCTCAAAAGCAGCAGCGGAAATAATTATTAGCTCTTATTTAAAATCATTTTTTAATCCTAATGATTATCAAAAAAAGCATCAAACTTTAATTGCTTCTGCCAGAGCAGGTAATGTGATTGGCGGAGGAGATTGGCAAAAAGATCGCTTGGTGCCAGATATTATCAAATCTGTTTTTGAAAGACAGGAAAAAGTTATTATTAGAAGTCCAGAAGCAATTAGGCCTTGGCAATATGTTTTAGAGCCACTTTTTGGGTATCTCTTATTAGCTAAAAAACTTTATGAAGGCAAGAAAGATTTTTCTGGCGCTTGGAATTTTGGTCCCAATAATAAAAATTATTTAACAGTTGAAAAGTTAGTAAAAACAACTTTAGAATTATTAGGCCAAGGCGCTTATGAGATACAAAAAGATTTTACCAAACACGAGGCGCAATTATTAAAACTGGATAGCGGGAAAGCTAAAAAACTTTTAAATTGGCAAGCTAAATTAGATATCAAAACAATTTTAAAATTAACCTGTGTTTGGTATCAAGCATTCTATAATAAACAAGATATTATTAAGTTAACCAATCAA
>CAZJVL010000005.1:0-15403 GCA_964549875.1 uncultured Candidatus Saccharibacteria bacterium | reverse complement strand
TTTCCTCGAGAAATTTTACAGACCGTGGTTACAGTGGATCCTGCTCGAGTGCCTAGTGTGATAGCTTTTTTTGCCATCGCTCTTTTGATGATTGTCGGGGTTGTTTTTATTTCCAGAGGCGAAAGAAGAATTCCGGTAAACTATGCTAAACAAGTCAGGGGAACGAAAATTTATGGAGGTGCTTCTACTTATCTGCCTTTAAAAATTAATCAAGCTGGAGTCATTCCGATTATTTTTGCTCTTTCTATTTTGATGTTTCCTCAAATGATAAGTCAATTTTTAGCCGGCTCCCAAAATCAATGGTTATTGAAAATCGCCTTATTCTTTCAAGGTTTTAACCAAGAATCATGGGTCTATCTTTTATGTTATTTTGGGCTTGTTTTTCTTTTTACCTTTTTTTACACCACGGTGGCCTTTGATCCTGAAACCATCGCTGAGAATCTGCAGAAAAGAGGGGGGTTTATCCCCGGCTACAGACCGGGAAAGACGACTTCGCAACATTTAGCTAATACCAGCAGCAAAATTACCTTTTTTGGAGCGATATTTTTGGGGATTATTGCTATCCTTCCTATTTTAATGCAGCAATTTACCGGAATTACTACTTTTGCCATAGGAGGGACTTCGCTTTTAATTATGGTCTCAGTAGCCATAGAGACAATGGATATCATTGAAGCCCAATTAATAATGCGCGAATATGAAATCTCTTAATATTGTTTTTTTAGGACGCTCTGGGTCTGGCAAAGGGACTCAGGCAGAATTGTTATTAAAAAAATTTTCATTAGCTAATATAGATACCGGCGATATTCTAAGAACATTAGCTAAAAGAAAAGATCAATTTGGAAAAAATGTGTTAGAGACCATTTCTAAGGGCAAATTAGTCCCTTTGTGGTTGGTAATTTATTGCTGGTTGGATAAATTTCTTCACCTTCCTTCCAAGCAGGGGATTATTATGGAAGGAAGCCCGCGGCAGCTGGAAGAAGCAAAAATTTTAGAGGAAGCGTTGTCTTGGTTTAGCTCCCGCAAATTAATAGTTATTTATTTAAGAACATCTGAGGCAGAAGTGACTTCGAGATTATTAAATCGAAGAATTTGCTCCCAATGTCATCGGGAATTTTCTTTAATTTTAACGCCTGATTTAAAAAAGTGTTCCCATTGTGGCGCAAAATTAATTCGTCGGCACGATGACTACCCTCAGGCAATTAAAAGCAGGATGCTTTTTTTCAAAAAAAATATCATTCCGGTAATTAATTATTTTCGTAAGAGAAATATGTTAATAGAAGTTGATGGCGAGGGTTCGGTTATGGAAATTCATCAGAGAATTCTTAAAAAAATCAAAAATAAAATTAAATAAGATCTAAAATGAAAACTGATTCTGAAATTAAGGTTTTGCGTCAAGGGGGTAAAAGATTGTCTTTGATTTTAAGAAAGGTAACCAAAGCTGTAAAACCGGGAATCAACGCTGATGATTTAGACAAATTAGCTTTTAATCTTATTCGTCAAGAGGGGGGCAGACCCTCGTTTTTAAATTATCAGCCTGATTTTAGCGCTAGGCCTTTTCCAAAAAGCCTTTGTGTTTCTGTTAACGAAACAATAGTTCACGGAATCCCTTCAAAAAAAATAATTTTTAAGGCAGGGGATTTAGTTTCTTTAGATATAGGCATGGAGTATCAAGGTCTTTTTACTGATATGGCGGTTACTGTTGGCGTGGGGAAAATAAAGCCAAAATATCAGAAATTAATCAGAGTAACGAGGGAGGCATTGAATAAAGCTATAGAGGCCGCGAAAATGGGTAATACCTTAGGAGATATTGGTTATGCAATCCAGTCATTTGTTGAAAGAAATGGCTTGGCAGTCATTAAAAATTTGATCGGGCATGGGGTTGGTTATTTACCTCATGAAGAGCCGGCGGTTTTCAATTTTGGAGAACCGGGACAAGGATTAAAATTAAAGCAAGGACTGGTTATTGCGATAGAACCAATGGTAACTTTTGGCAGCGGCGAGGTGAAAGAAAAACAAGACGGTAGTTTTGTTACTGCCAATGGAGAAGTAGCATGTCATTTTGAACATACAGTGGCTATTACCAAAAAAGGTCCGATTGTTCTTACGAGATAATAAAGACGGCATAGGAGGATTGACCTGCGCGACGGTTTTCTCAATAACCTCTCCTCATCTTTTTATTGCATTTGCTCGCAACGATATTAAATACAGAATACAGAATACTGAATACAGAATACAAAATTGGAGTTGACTTTTTGCGATAAATGTAGTAATATATAAATGTCTTAAAAAAGACATTTTTTGTTCTTTGAAAAAAAAATTAAATAGAAGAGAGGAGAAAAGGAATGGACGATAAGAAAGGATTGAAAGGAATTGTGTATAAACGAGTAAAATACAACGATTTAAAAGTTGAAGAAGCCCAAAAATTGTGGCAAGAAATAGAATTTCAATCCGAGTGTGATGCAGATAATAAGATTGTTAAGATAAGTTTAGATTTAAAAAATAATTAGAAAGGAGAAACCAGTGAAAAGGATTTTTGAAAAAATATGTTCAGTAGCAGTGATTTTGTATTTCTTTTTTCCTTTTTTGTCTCGGGTTTGGAAAGAAATAGTCTTTTTTTATAAAGAAATAATGAATAATCTGTCTGCTGTAATAGCGGGAAATATTTTTTACAGTATTGCTTTAGGTGTTTTCGCAATTGTTTTAATTCTGTGGATTCTTCATGAAGACGAAGACGAGCAAGAAGAGGCAAAAGAAGAAAAAAAAGAATACAATAAAGAAAAAGCATTATAAAAATGTTTAGCCCTAACAATTAATGTTAGGGCTTTTTATTTTCTTAAATTTTGATATAATAAGAATTATAAAATGAATGAACTTTGGACGATTATTATTGCGGCTTCGCCGATAGTTGAGTTAAGAGGAGCAATTCCTGTGGCTATGGGAATTTTTAATTTTCCTTGGCCAAAAGCTCTGCTTTTAAGTTTGATTGGCAATCTTTTACCCATTATCCCTATTATTTGGTTTTTAAATAAATTATCATATTATTTAAGCAGACGATTTGCTTTTTTTGCCAAATTTTTTGACTGGTTATTTGAAAAAACGAGACAAAAAACTGCTGAAAGTTTTAATCGTTGGGGTAAGTGGGCTTTGGTTTTTTTTGTGGCTATTCCTCTGCCATTTACCGGAGTTTGGACTGGTTCTGTTGCCGCTTTTTTATTCGGCGTAAAATATCGCCAAGCTTTTTGCCTCATTGGTTTGGGCGCGACTTTGGCCGGAATTATAGTGACGATTTTAACACTACTGGGGATTAATATTTTATCATAAACAATTCAAAGAGGAGAAGATGAATAAATTTATCGTTTTTAATTTTAAAATGGCGCCGGCTTCACTCGCTGAAGCGAAAGAAATTTTTGAAATTTTTAGGAGTTTTTCAGAAAAAATCAAAAACAACAGATTAATAGTCGCCCCGCCTTATGTTTATTTAGCTGAAGCAAGAGGAAAAATAGGGAAGAAATGTTATCTCGGAGCGCAAAATGTATTTTGGCTTGACCGTTATGCAATGACTGGAGAAATCTCGCCAAAAATGTTAAAATTTCTAAAAGCGCAGTATGTAATTATCGGGCATTCAGAACGACGGGAATATTTGAATGAAACTGAGGCGATGATTAACGCTAAGCTCAAGGCTTGCATAAAAGAAGGGTTAAGGCCTATTCTTTGCGTCGGCGAAAAGGAAAGAAAGGGCGGTGATTCGTTTTTGTCTCTTGCCGTAAAAAAGACCCTTTTTGAACAATTAAACCATGCTTTTCAAGGCCTGCAGATTCAAAATTCTCGGGATTTAGTTATCGCTTATGAGCCAGTTTGGGCTATTGGGAGAGGTAAACCGCAGGATTTGAAAGAAACATCTGAGGCAATTGCGCTTATTCGTTTTTGGGCAGCGCGTCGGTTTTCAGAGAAACTGGCAAAAAATTTGCCGATTATTTATGGGGGATCGATTGATGCTCAGAATATTCTCCCTTTTCTTAATTTAAAAGAAAGCGCCGGAGTTTTGGTCGGTGGCGTCAGTACCAATAAAAACGAATTGAT
Source organism: uncultured Candidatus Saccharibacteria bacterium (assembly GCA_964549875.1). Lineage (GTDB taxonomy): Bacteria > Patescibacteriota > Minisyncoccia > UBA6257 > UBA6257 > JAQTTC01. The sequence goes on along the minus strand of CAZJVL010000005.1, from coordinate 11,323 downwards.
AAAAATTCTTAAAAAATTAAGCCGTCCATTGACGGATAAATAATAAAAAAATAAAAAAATATGGAAGAAAAAAAGTGTCAACAATTAATCCCTTTTTTAACGATTTTTTTGATTGTTCTTAGTATTGGTGTTTTGAGTTGGGGCTATTATAATTACCGTCTCGCTCAAAATATTGTCAATCCGGAAAGAATTATCTCTTTTTCCGCCGAAGGAAAAGTTTTAGCTAAACCCGATATTGCTAAAATTGTAATTGGCGTTATTACCCAAGGGGAAAAGGCAGAAATAGTTCAGGAGGAAAACAATAAAAAAATGGAGAAGGCAATTGCCTTTGTAAAAGAGCAAGGAGTGAGTGAAGACGATATACAGACAACCAGTTACAATTTAGTTCCGCAATATGATTATAACTGGTGCAGAACATCTAGTGTCAAACCTTATCCTTCTTGTCCGCCAAAAATTATTGGCTATCAATTATCCCAAAGGGCAACGATCAAAATTAGAGATTTTGAGAAAATAAATACCATTATTGGCGGTTTGGCAGAGAAAGAAGTGAATCAGATTTCAAATGTTAGCTTTGAGATTGACGATGTAGAAGCGTATAAAAATGAAGCGCGAATTCAAGCTCTAAATAAAATTGAAGAAAGAGCGAAAATTTTAAGCGCCAAAACAGATATTCGTTTGGGTAAAATTATTAATATTTCCGAAGGGCAAACCATCTATCCTCTTTACCGAGGTTTAGAAATGGAAGAAGCTATAACTGCCTCTGATGAAAAAGCAATAGTGCCGGCTCCAATTGAAACTGGGACAGAAGAAATTAGCGTTACCTTGAATGTAACCTATGAATTGAGATAACATTTGTATTCTGTATTCTGTATACTGTATTCTGTATAAATTAATTTAATTTACAATGTTTCTCTGTCATTCTGAGTGAAGGGGAAGAATCTCGCCACTTGTTGGCGAATCTTGCATTTGCAAGAGATCCTTCGGCCTTAACGGCCTCAGGATGACAGCTGCGCTGTTAATTTTTAAACAAATTCTAAATTCTTAATTCTTGATTCTTAATTCTAATTGTGGGTTTTGAGTTTTAAGTTATGGTTTTGACATTTGAGTTTTGAGCTTTAAGTTTTAATTTCGATTTTTGATCCTTCGACTTTGCTCAGGACAAGCTTTTGAATTTACTTGTATGTCTCTAAATTTTCTCAGTTCTGCAAATATTTTAGGCCAGCGTGCTCTGATGAGAGTAGATTTTAATGTTTCTTTCAAACAAAATGAAATTTTGGATGATTTTAGGATTCAACGCACTTTGCCGACAATCAGGCTTTTAAAAGAGCAAAAGGCAAAGAAAATTATTCTTATCTCGCACTTAGGTCGGCCTTCAAAAAAAGACCAAAAATTCAGTTTAGAGCCAATTGCCCGCTATTTAGAAAAACTTATTGGAGAGAAAATTTATTTCTTGAAAACGCCGGTGGGTAGTCAACTTGTGGACGCAATTGAAAAATTACCTCATCATTCTATAATTCTTTTAGAAAACATTCGTTTTTACGAAGGGGAAGAAAAAAATGATAGAGGTTTTGCCAAACAATTGGCAAAAGTAGGGGATTGTTTTATAAACGAAGCGTTTTCTGTGTCTCATCGTCAAGCAGCTTCTTTATGCGCGATTACAGAATTTTTACCTTCTTTTGCGGGCAAACTATTTGCCGAAGAAATATCTCAATTAGATAAAATCATTAAAAGCCAAAAGAGGCTATTAGTGATAATTTTGGGTGGAGCCAAAGCAGATGATAAATTACTTCTGATTGAGAGATTTTTAAAACAAGCAGATTATATTCTCTTGGGGGGAGTAGTGGCGAATACTGTTTTGAAAGCTAATGATTTTTCTATTGGTCGGTCTCTATTTAGTGAAGAAGCAATAACTGCCGCGCGAAAACTAGGCTCTCAAAAAGCAGAATTAATTTTACCCGGAGATTTTGTCGTTCTTGACCAGAATAATCAGAAGCAGATAAGAGAATTGGGGCTGGTTAGAGAAAAAGATGATATTTTAGATATTGGACCAATAACTGCCGCAACTTTTTCTCAAATTGTCTCCAAGGCAAAAACAATATTTTTTAATGGTCCGTTAGGTAAATTTGAAGACCAGAGATTTAAAAACGGCACAAAAACCATTATCGATGCTGTTTTAAGCAACCAAAAAGCTCAAACTGTTATTGGTGGTGGTGATACTTTATCAGCTTTTAAGATTTTAAAACCAGAATACAGAATACAGAATACAGAATACAGATTTTTTTCTACTGGCGGCGGGGCAATGCTCAAATATCTTGCTGGGGAACCATTGCCCGGATTATTGGCTCTTAAAACAAAGTGATCTCCGCTGGAGTTTATTCCTGCGGAATAGCAGGGGCGGGAATAACATAATTAATTTTAAATTACCAATTTTCCCCAGTAGTAGAACGCTTTGCGTTCACTACGGGGCAAGCAATTTTAAATCAATTTTAAATGTTTAAATGTTTTAAAATTTTACATTTTAAATTGTCATTTTGATTTTTGATTTTTGATTTTTGATTTTTTATTATGGATATAATTGTTTTTTATCATCATAATTGCCATGACGGATTTGCCAGCGCTTGGGTCGCTTGGAAAAAATTTAAGGGCAGAGGCCAGTATTTGCCTCTAAATTACCATACTCCTTTTGAATACTTCTTTGAAAAAGATGAAATTTATTTTTTTGATGTCGTTCCTGAGAAAAAAGTTTTGAAAGATTTAATCAAAAAGGATAACGTCATTACAATAATTGATCATCACCTAAGCGCGAAAAGAATTTCTGATTTCAACAAATTTAAAAAGGTAACGATTAAACTCAATATGAAGCGTTCTGCTTCGGTTTTAGTTTGGCAGTATTTTTTTCCAAAAAGAAAAATCCCGGCATTATTATTGTATATTGAAGATATGGATCTCTGGAAATTTAAAAGGCCTTATACGCGTGAAATTTTGGCAACGATTAATTTACCGGATTTTGATTTTGAGAAGTGGAATAAATTGATTAAAGAGATAGAAAACAAAAAAACAAGAAAAAAATATATAGAAGCCGGGAAGAAAATTGTTGAATATCAAGACGAAATAATCGCGGGGTTAGTAGCTCAAGCAAAAGAGGTGAAGTTTGGCAGATATAAAACTTTAGTTGTTAATTCATCACTCCTTATTTCCGAAATAGGCAATGCTTTGATTAAAAAAATGCCGCCAATGGCTGTCATCTGGTTTGAGGCAGGAAAAAAGAAAGTAGTTTCTTTGCGATCTAACGGCGAAGTTGATGTTTCAAAAATCGCGGAGAAATATGGCGGTGGCGGTCATAAAAAAGCGGCCGGCTTTAGTTTAAAAAACAACGAATCTTTTCCTTGGGAAGAATAATATATTAATTAATAAGTATTAACTCTCTTTAATTATGAAGACAAAATTGGAAATTTATACTGATGGAGGAGCGAGAAATAATCCCGGTCCAGCAGGTATTGGAGTTATTATTGGTGATAAAGAATACGCTGAATATATAGGCGAAGCCACTAATAATGTTGCTGAATATAAGGCAATTATTTTTGCTCTTAAAAAAACAAAGCATCTTTTAGGAAAATCAAAACTGAAAGATACAGAAGTTATCATTAATGCAGATTCAGAATTGGTTATTAATCAATTAAATGGGAAATATAAAATTTTAGAGAAAGATTTACAACCTCTTTTTTTGGAGGTTTGGAATCTAAAATTTGATTTTCCCCATTTAAAATTTAATTATGTGCCCCGAGGAGAAAATCAAAGAGCAGATTATTTGGTTAATCAAGCTATTGATAAGCGTCAAAATAAATTAAATTTATAAAAAACCGCCCCGTTTAACGAGGCGGTTTTTATTTATTGGCTGAACCTATAAGCCGAATTCTGTACCCCGCCCTTTTGACTTTATCAAAAGAGCTGGGCGGCAGTCATTTATCTAGCCCCCTTCTTCACAGCAGGGGGTCAAGCGGTCACTTTCCCTCTTCCACAAGTGGAAGAGGGAACACGAACCTTGCACCCAGTAAGGATTTAGCCGTTTCACTTCCAAAATTACTTTTGGAACTCCCCCTGCCCTTTTGATTTTATCAAAGGAGCAGGAGGTCTCGGCCTTTTCAGGCCTTGACGTCTCTGTTCGCACCTCTACCCCGCCAGTTTATAAACTGGCGGGGCGGCAGTTGTTAGCTGCTACTTTTTAACAATTGGTTTAAAACGCAATTGTGGGAGTTCGGACTTTCCTCCCCGCCAGTTTATAAACTGGCAGAGCGACTACCCGGTTCAATCTTTAATTATTATACCTCTTTTTTTTGATTATTTCAAGGATTTGTAGTAAAATTTTAAAATATTTAGAGATACAAAAGATGAAGTCCCGAGACAAGAAATCTTTATCAGCTGTCGCTATTTTTCTTGGAATACTAATTTTCTTAATAATAGGCTTATTTTTTTTTATACTTTTTGAAACACATCAGGTTCAGAAAACCAATGAACAGATTATTTCCTTGCTTCGGGAGGAAAATTTTAAAGAGGCGATTGATTTAATTAACAAAGTTGTTATAAACGGGCAGAATGGGAGCAATGCTTTTTTACAAAAATTTTCATTTCTTCCCTTTGTTAACAAAGAAATTCAATTAAGCCAACGCTTGCAAGCTATTCAAGAGAGTTTAGAAAAAATTAATAATGGAAATCTCCTTTTGGCAATGATTCAGCAGAAGGAAGATTCATTATCTCCTTTGCGCAATTTAAAAAATGATTTGAGCTATTTTGAAAAATATAATTTTTTTTGGCTAGAAAATAGAATTTATCAATTGGAAAATTGGTTGTCTTTTTTTGGAGATAAAGAAGAAAAAAATTATCTTATTTTATTTCAGGACCCTGATATTCCGAGGCCAACAGGGGGCTTTATCGGCGCTTACGCTTTTTTGTCATTTGATAAAGGAAAAATAAGTGTAGAGGGGAACAATATTTTTTCTCTGGAGGAAGTATTTTTAGATAAAATTATCCCTCCGGCGCCTCTTCGGGGCATAGGCGATCGTTGGCTTTTTCACGATGCTAACTGGTTTTTTGATTGTCCTAGCAGCGGCCAAAAAATTCTATCTTTTTATTCACAGACAGAAAGAAAACCTGATTTGGACGGTGTGATTTTTGCTAATTTTAATGTAATCAGCGAGGTTTTAAAAAGGGTCGGCTCTCTAGAGCTTAAAGATTATAATTTAATTGTGGATCAAAACAATTTTCCTTCTTTTTATAAAAGCCAAGTTCAGGAATCGGCAAAACCAGCGCCTCTGCGCAAGGAGAAAGAATCTTTGCCGTTATTTTTTAAAGAGCTTCAGAAAAAAATGAAAGAGTGTTCATTAGAGGCATTAATCGATATTATCAAGGTTGTTGTTAAAAGTTTTGAGATAAAGGATTTACAAATTTATTTGGCAGATGATAACTTGCAATATTTTTTTGACACTTTTGACTGGACAGGAAGAATTGAAGAAAGCAAGAATGATTACCTGGGAGTTAGTTTTGCCCTTTTGGAAAATGATTTTTCCGAAGATAAACGGGAAAAGATACTTAAATTAAAAACCGAATTTGCTTCGGATGGAGAAATAATAAATTATTTAACTATTAGCGCTCCAAATTTTTCTACAGAAGAAAAATTAACAGAAAATTATATAAAAATTTATCTTCCCAAAGGAATAATTGTGAAAGAAGCCAGAGGAAGTTTCTTTCAAAGCAATAAAAACACCGCTAATCTTGAAAATTTTTATAAAAAATTGGACTACCAAAAAGATGAAGAGCTGTTTGTAATAGAAAAAAACACAATTAGAGATGAAAAAAACAAAATTGAAATATCTGAAGAAGGAGGAAAGACAGTTATTGGCTGTTGGGCCCAATTATCTCTGAGGCCCTTTGTTTTAGTTTATAAGCTGCCCGGAAGCTGGAAGCAACTCCCTGATTGGGAATTAGTCGTTCAGAAACAAAGCGGTCAGAAAACGAAGTTTTCTTTTGAATTAATTGTGCCAAAAAGCATAAAGATGGCCCCTTCACTTTTTCCTTTCAATGAGCCTATTTTCTTAGAAAAGGATCTAATCTTAAATTTTAAGAGACAAAATTAATCAAGGAAATGATTGCTCGTTTTCAAAAAATATTAAATCATAAATCAGAAACAATTTTTGGAGCGGCTATGCTTACCAGCGGCTTAACTTTGCTTGGCAGTTTTTTGGGTCTTTTGCGCAATGCCTTTTTAGCCAGTCATTTTGGGACGTCAGGATATTTAGATGTTTATTATGCGTCCTTTCGGTTGCCGGATTTGATTTATAACATCTTTATTATGGGGGTCGTCTCTTTGATTTTTATACCTGTTTTTAGCGAATACTGGGCTAAGGACAAGGAGGAAGCTTGGCAATTTGCCAATGTTATGATCTTTGTGATTGGGGTTCTGGTAGGGGCATTGGCTTTAATAACAGCTATATTTGCCCGTCCTTTGCTCTCGCGTCTTTTAGTGGGTTTTAGCGCCGAACAATTAGAATTAGCGATTATCTTAACGAGGATTATGATGATTCAACCTATCTTGATGGGCATATCTTCTGTTGTTAGTAGTATTTTAAAAATATTTAAATTGTTTTTGTCTTGCGCAATAGCCCCTTTACTTTATAACACGGGGATTATCATCGGAATTCTCGTTTTTGCGCCGATTATGGGTTTAAAAGGATTGGCTTGGGGAGTAGTTTTAGGCGCTATTCTTCACTTAATAATTCAGGTTCCGGCCCTAATGACTACTGGCTATAAATTCAAATTTGGCTGGCGTTTTCTAAAAGAGAAAATTGCTGGATTAAAAAACGTTTTTTTGATGATGATTCCGCGTTCGCTGAGCATTATTGCCAATCAGCTTTTTCTCTTGGGAATTACAGTTGTCGCCACAATGTTAGAAGAGGGAAGTCTGGCGGTGTTTAATTTTGCCAATGATATTCAAAACCTTCCGCAAACTGTGTTTGCTTTGTCTTTTGCTGTTGCCGCTTTCCCCGCTCTTTCGCAATTTAAAGCTGAAAAAAGGCAAGCTGATTTTATCAAAACTTCATTAAAAACGCTCTCGCAAATATTTTTCTTTTTAATCCCGATAGCGGTTTGGTTTATTGTATTTCGCGAACCGATTATTCGCCTCCTTCTCGGTTATGGAAAGTTTGATTGGGCTTCAACAATGAAAACAATTCAAGTTTTTTCAATTCTTTCTTGGGGAATGATTTTTCAAGGAACAAACGCCTTGCTACTGAGAATCTTTTTTGCCAAAAAAGACGCCTTGAAACCCTTTATCGCCAGCATTATTGCTTACAGTTTAGGATTTTTACTGTCTTATAAATTTGGTTTGGTTTTTGGGGTGAGCGGGTTGGCTTTGGCGGTAACTTTGACTTATGTATTTTATTTTTTGATCTTGGCGATTTTATTAAAGCCAGAGTTTCCTTCCTCCTCTTTAAAAGAACTTCGGTTTTCTTTATTTAAGATATTGATGGTTTCTCTAATTAGCGGTTTAGTAGCCTTTTTATTGTTTGGTTTTTTCAAGGGATATTTACCTTCGGAAAAAGTTGTAAATTTAGTAATTAATGCCGGCATCTCGTTTGCCGCGTCTTTGCTCTGCTTTGTGTTTCTTTGCTTTAAGTTTAATATTAAAGAGATAGAAGATCTAAAAGCTATATTGATTCATAAAATACATAAGGCCAATGGATAATAACATTCGTAACTTCGTCATTATTGCTCATATCGATCACCCCGTAAAATTTGCCTTTGGCAAATAACGGGGAGAGACTCAGTAATTTGGAAAATTATTCCATTTATGAATAATATTCGTAACTTCGTCATTATTGCCCATATCGATCATGGAAAATCAACTTTAGCTGATCGGTTTTTGGAATTGACAAAAACTGTCTCGGAAAATAAATTAAAACCTCAGTATTTGGACAGAATGGATTTAGAAAAAGAGCACGGCATTACCATTAAGATGCACCCTTGCCGAATGATTTGGCATATGCCAAATCATTCGGAAACCCGAAACTCAGATTCAGAATATATCCTGAATCTGATCGACACTCCGGGGCACGTGGATTTTAATTATGAGGTTTCCAGGTCTTTAGCGGCAGTAGAAGGAGCTGTGCTTTTGGTAGATGGCACTCAGGGGATTCAGGCGCAAACGCTTTCTAATTTGATATTAGCTCAAAAACAAGGGCTCAAAATTATTGGCGCCATCAACAAAATAGATTTAGAGATTCCTGATTTAAATCAGAAAAGAAAAGAAATGGCTGATTTATTAAAAATTGATGAAAAAGAGATTATTCTTTTGTCAGCGAAAACAGGGGAAAATGTTGAGGTTTTGCTTAAAAAGATAGTGACTGAGATTCCGGGGCCGGCAATCAAAAACGAGCTTCCTTTTCGGGCTTTGATCTTTGACTCTCATTATGATGACTACAAAGGGATTATTGCTTATCTAAGAGTTGTTGAAGGCGAGATTGCCAGAGGAGAAAAAATTCATTTTATTATGAGTCAGGCAAAGGGAAGCGCTGTTGATTTAGGTTATTTTGCTCCAGAATTAAAAACAAAAGATAAGTTAAAATCTGGAGAAATTGGCTGGATAGCGACTGGTTTAAAAGATTTAAATGCGGTTAGGGTTGGTGATACAGTCGCTAAATCTTTAGTTGAGCCCTTGCCGGGCTACAAAGAGCCAAAACCAGTGGTTTTTGCCGGATTTTATTTAGCCAAAGGCAAAACAGATTCAGTTTCTGGTGAGGCCGGGGGGTCAGACTTTGAACATTTCCGCCATTCTTTGTCTCAGCTAAAATTAAATGATTCTGCCCTATATTTTACTCCTGAGAATTCAGAGGCATTAGGCCGGGGCTATCGCTTAGGGTTTTTAGGAATGCTTCATTTAAAGATTACTCAAGAGAGATTAAAAACAGAGTATGGTTTGGATTTAATCATTACTCAGCCGACAGTGCCCTATAAGGTTTTACTGAGAAATAATGAAGAGAAAATTATTACCAATCCGAGCGCCTGGCCTGACCCGAATGAAATTATTTCCTCTTCAGAGCCTTGGGTGAAAATGGAAATTATGACTCTGCCCCAGCATTTATCTGCTATAATGAAGCTCATAAACGACTCCCGAGGGGAAAATATCCATACTTTTGCTTTTGGAGAAAGATTGATTATAAGATGCGAGATTCCCTTAGAGGAAATAATCAAAGATTTTTATGACAACTTGAAATCTATTTCTTCTGGTTACGCCTCTTTGAGTTATGAAATATCAGGGTATAAAGAAACTCAATTAGAAAAATTAGAAGTGATTTTAGCCGGAAAGAAATTTGAAAGCTTGTCTCGCATAGTTTTTAAGGAGAAAATAGAAAAAGAGGCGAGAAATTTGGCTATAAAACTTAAAGAAGTCCTTCCTCGCCAAAATTATCCGGTTTCTATCCAAATAAAAGCAATGGGAAGAATTATTGCTCGGGAAACAATATCAGCCTTAAAGAAAAATGTGACAGGCAATCTTTATGGCGGAGACAGAACCAGAAAAATGAAGCTTTGGAAAAAACAGGCAAAAGGAAAGAAAAAACTTTTAGCTCAGGCAGATTTGCAAATTCCATCGGAAGTTTTCTTTAAAATATTTTCTTCTTCCCGTTAAGTATTATATAATGTAAAAGTATATAAATATAAAATATATAAGAAATTAATGAAGAAATTGTTATTGATTTTAATCAGCATTGTGATCATTGTTGTTTTTGCTCAGCGAATTTGGGAAGATTGGCAGAGGTATCAACTACTGGCTGAAGAAGTAGGCAATTTGGAATTAAAGAAAGAAAATTTACTTAAAGAAAAATCAAAATTAGAGCGATTATTAGAAGAAGGGAGTCGGGAAGAGTTATTGGAAAAAGAAGCACGCTCAATGTTGGGTTTTAAAAAAGAAGGGGAAGAGGTGGTTTTGATAATACCTCCAACAAATAATATAGAATCTGCCACTAATAGCGCTTCTTCTGACTCGTCGGTTTTTTTAAACTCCCAAAATAGTTTTCTTTCAAATCTTTCTCAGCTTTGGTATACTTTATTGGAAAAATTGAAGATTAAGAATTAGAAGAGATGAAAAACATTATAGCGGGATTCGTATAATGGCAGTATACAACCTTCCCAAGGTTGGGGCGCGAGTTCGATTCTCGTATCCCGCTCAAGTGTCAAACTTTCGTTTTTTTTTGCCCAGCGTTTTAGTGGCGCTAAGCCCTGTCTTTTTTGCTCAAAATAGATTCGGATTTGGTCGTATAAATGCTCAAATAATTTTGCCGCCGCCGAGGCATTTATTTTGTTGATAAAAAACCGCAAATTGGCCTGGGCAGGGAGCAAGTACAGGTTTTGAGAATATAATCTTTAATTTTCTTTTTTCGGGAATAATAAAAGCAGCAGTAGGCCTTTGTTGGTAGCGAATGCTTACTTGAGCTTTGATTGGTTTTATTAGTTTTTCCCCGGAAATAAAATGATAAGGGAATATAGTAATCTCTTTTTTATAGAGATTTTTTTTATTTTTGGTGACAAAAAGAATATTTTTCTTTTTGTCAAATCCGACTGCAAAATAAGGGCCGCCAGACAATTTGATGCCTTTTCTTTGGCCGATGGTAAAAAAGTGCAATCCTTGGTGTTGAGATAAAACATTTCCTTGAAGGTCAATTATGGGGCCTTGCTTGACGCCAATTTTCTCTTTAAGAAAGGGACAAAGCGATTGGCCGGCAATAAAACAAAAATCTTTACTTTCTTCTTTTGGGCTGAAGAATTTTAATCCTTGTTTTTTTGCCATTTGATAAACCTGTTGTTTGGTATAATTGCCGAGAGGAAAAATAATATGTTTGAGCCATTTTTGAGGCAAGAAGCAGAGATTATATGTTTGATCTTTGTTTTTGTCTTTGGCTTTTAATAGCTGATACTGCTTTGTTTTGGGATTAAATTTTATTTTTGCATAATGACCAGTGGCAATATATTGAATTTTATGTTTTTTTGCCCAATTGATTAATTGTTTAAATTTAAAATTGGGATTGCAAATGACACAAGGATTAGGGGTTCGTAAAGCCCGTCGTTCGTCAATAAAATACTCAATAATTTGTTTTTCAAAATCTTCTCTCGCATCCACAATATAATGAGGAATATCTAATTTTTGACAGACCCTTTCCGCTATTTTAAGGGATTGCTTGGAGCTATGGATGTTTTCTGCTAAAGGATTATCTTTATTTTTCCAGACAGGCAGTCTTAAGGAAACACCAATTGGCTGCCACCCTTGTTGTTGAAG
>CAZJVL010000004.1:0-17861 GCA_964549875.1 uncultured Candidatus Saccharibacteria bacterium | reverse complement strand
TAAAAGTAGAAAAATCAATAGATAAAATTGGCGAGTTAAAAAAAGTCATTGCTCCAAAAGCAACACCAACACAACAAGATAAAATCCGCCAGAAATTAATGGAAGCAATGGCTAAAAAAGACGCGCAGCCCAAAGTCGTAACAGAGATGAAAAATGTGCTTCAAGCCAAGAAAAGTGAAGAAATTGGAAAGCGCGAAGACGAAGAAAAAACAACAAAGCAAAAACCGATCACGACAATAGAAGCCTCAACAATTGTGTCTGGCCAAGGAGAAGAATTCAAAGAAGAACAAGTCCCCCAAAAATCAACAACAAAAAAACCATATGTCCTTGACGTAAAATTAAAAGAAACCCAAGAAGAGAAAAAAAGGCAAGAAATTGCGCCAGAACCTGTAAAATACAAAAAATATAAGAAGGAAAGTCCTTTTGGCAAAGCTTAAACAATATGGCTTATCAGGTGCCTAAATTTGTAGAGGAAGAAACAAAATTGATGGGGTTGATTACTTTTAATCAACTTTGGATTTTATTATCTTTCGCGGCAGTGCTGATTATTTTGTTTAATTTTCTTCAACTATGGCTCTGGCTCATTTTAGCCGCTCTTCTGACACCATTAGGATTATTTCTCGCTTTTGGAAAAGTTAATGATATGCCAGTATCTAGCTTTTTTATGTCTGCTATCCGGCATCTTTGGCTCCCTAAATATTATCTCTGGCAGAAAGACGTTGCCACCCCAGCGCCTGAAAAACCTTCCCCAGAGCCAATGCCAACAATAGAAACCTCCGCCCCAAAGGTATTAAACCAAAAAACTCTTCAACAATTAACAGAAATTTTAGATAGATAAAAATGTCTCAAAAACCAAAAGAAGCTTTTAGCAGCCAATCCCTTTTACCATTCCACCAGATTAAAAAAGGGGTTATTGTCTTAAAAAACGGCTCTCTGCGATCAGTCATCACTGTTTCTGGAATAAATTTAGACCTAAAATCAGAGGCAGAACAATCTTCAATATTAACAAGCTGGCGTCATTTGCTAAATAATCTGGATTTCCAACTGCAAGTTGTCGCTCATTCCCGACGGGTCAATATAGAATCATATTTAAATTTTCTTCAAGATAGAATTAATCAAGAGACGAATAGTTTGTTAAAATTGCAAGGCGAAGATTATCATGCTTTTATTAAGGGACTAGTTAGTGAAAATAATATTATGAAAAAAAGATTTTATGTTGTTATTCCTTATGACCCGATAATCGTGGAGCCGAAAAACATCTTAAATCAAATAAAAGAAACTTATAAAAGCTTGCTAAATCTTAAGCGGGTTGCTTTTTCTGACGTCCACTCTTTATCTAATGAAAATTTTAATCAATACTATCAGCAGTTAATGATTCGTCAAAGCAACGTCATTAATAATTTTACCAGAATGGGACTCCAAGCCCGACCATTAACAACAAAAGAGTTGATAGAATTGTTCTTTAATCTCTATAATCCTGAGACCTTTGAGAGAGAATCAATTGCCATTCCTTCAGAATTCAACCAATAAAAGATAACCACAATGCGTTTGCCATTTCTTTCACAAAAAAAACAAAACCAACCAAAAGAATCAGCTTATGCCGAAGCTTTTTCTACCCTTCAAAATTTAATTGCCCCGGCAGGATTAGAAATTAACGCAAATTTCCTAAAATTAGGGCAGCAATACTGCGCCACTCTTTTTATCCTCACCTATCCTGATTATTTAGCTTCTAATTGGTTTTCTCCTGTTGTGAATCTTGATGAATCCTTTGATATCGGCATCTTTTTTCATCCTCTTGATGTAAATAAAGTCCTTAGAGATCTCAGGAAAAAAACTGCGGAAATCCAAGCCCAAATTAATATTGAAGCCGAGAGAGGATTGGTTAGAAACCCATTATTAGAAGCGGCTTTAAATAATATTGAACAATTAAGAGACACCATCCAGCAAGGCAGTGAAAGATTATTTGATATTGGCGTTTATATTACTTTTTGGGCGAACAGCAAAGAGGATCTTCAAAAAGTGGAAAGTAAAATTAAAAATTTGCTGGAGCAACAGTTAATTTATGCTAAGCCGGCAACTTTTAGAGAATTTGAAGGAGCAGAATCTTCTTTCCCTCTCGGTATAGATAGATTATTCTTGACTACTCCGTTAAATTCCCAACCAGCGGCTACTCTTTTTCCATTCTCCTCATTAGACCTTTCAGATAATAAAGGTGTTCTCTACGGAGTAAATCTCCATAATAATAGCTTGGTTATTTTTGATCGTTTTTCTTTGCCAAATGCCAATATGGTGGTTTTTGCCCAAGCTGGAGCTGGTAAAAGCTATGCGGTTAAATTAGAAATCCTGCGGTCTCTATTATTAGGCACTAACATCTTAATTATTGATCCGGAAAATGAATATCAATATTTAGCCGAGTCCATTGGAGGAAGCTATTTTAATATCGCTGTTGCCTCTGAGGATAATATCAATCCTTTTGAACTGCCGCCAGTAAGCGAAGAAGAAGAAACAAACGAAGAAGTTTTCCGCAATCATATTTTAAACCTTATTGGATTAATCAAATTAATGCTCGGAGGGATAACTCCGCAGGAAGAATTAATTTTAGACCACGCCCTTATCCAAACATATGCCAGCCGAGATATATTTTCTGAAAATATACAAGAACGAAAAACCCCGCCATTAATGGAGGACTTGGAAAGCGTGCTTCAAAACACCGAGGGCGGAGAAGATTTAGCGGCAAAACTTCATAAATTTACAAAAGGCACCTATGCTGGCTTTATTAATCAGCCTTCAAATATTGATATCAACAACCGCTTGGTAATTTTTGGCGTCAGAGAACTATCAGATGAATTAAGGCCTATTGCTATGTATGTTGTCCTCAATTATATCTGGACAATGATAAAAAAGGATGTTAAGAAAAGAATCGTTGTCATTGATGAGGGCTGGTGGCTGTTAGCGCATGAGGAAAGCGCCTCTTTCCTTTTCAGCCTCGCCAAAAGAGCGAGGAAGTATTATCTCGGAATCTCCTTTATCACCCAGGATATTGAAGATGTTTTAAACTCTCCTTATGGCAAACCCCTGCTTACCAATTCAGCATTAGCTCTTTTACTTCGTCAGTCGCCGGCTAACATTGAGATGATAGGCAAAGCCTTGAATCTTACCGAACAGGAAAAAACAATTCTTTTACAGGCCTCAGTCGGCACTGGTTTATTTTTAGCCCAAGATAAACATACAGCTATTCAAATTATCGCCTCTTATGCTGAAGATCAAATTATTACTTCCAATCCAGCTCAACTCATCGCTATCAAAGAAGCAAAAAAGGAGTTTAATAATCCTTAGAAAAAATGCCAAAAGAAGAATTAAAAGAAGAGGAAGAAAAAAAGGAACCTCAAACCAAAAAAATGGACATAGCGATATTTCTATTATTGCTTATTCCTGCTATAATAAAGGATGGTATAGAAATTTTTTTGGGTCTTATTCCGGGAATCAATCTTTTTGTCTGGGTTTTCAGTTTGCCTTTTACTGCTTTTATTTTTCTTGTTACTCTTATTAGCGGAACAAGAGGCCTTTGGATTTTTGCTGGCCAAGCGTTAGATCTCTTGCCATTAGCTAGCATTCTCCCAATTTCCACCATTACTGTTATTCTTTGTTTTATCCTTAGCAAATCACCAGCCCCGGTTCAAAAAGCAACAGCAAAAGCAACTAAAATTTCTTCTTCAACAAGTAAAAAATAAAACTAATAAAAAAATAAAAAATATGCCTCTAAAAAAATTTAACAACAAAATACCCCGCTTAATTTTCTCTATTTTAATAATTAATCTTTTAATCTGGAATTTGTCATTAGCGCCTCAAAAAGTTATGGCTGCTTGTGACCCAAAAACAGAAAGATGCTATTCTTGCGACCCAAAAACAGGCTCATGTTTTAGAGATGATACTAATGGGACATATTCATGTTCGATACGATGTAACGCTGATTGCGCTGGTGAATCTGCCAGCGAAGAAATCACTACTAATCCATTAACTTCAAGTTGCTCTGGAGGCGGGGGAGATGCCTATCCTGTTTATATTGTTGGCTCTAGTGAACAACAAGCTGCTAGCCAAGCAGCCAGCCAAAGTATTAACTCCTTAGAAGACTTAGCAAAAATAACAGGATTAGCAGACCAAATAAGGAAAGACTTGATAAATAAAATTAATGCCGGCGGTCCTATCCCAGATGAATATAAAGATTTTGCCATTGGAGTCATTGAACGAAGCAACCTGTCATCTAATGATAAAAAAACTCTTATAGATATCATCAATAAAGGCCTTTTTATCCCTGAGGAATTACAAGACAAATTTGCATCAGTAATTCAAGAAGTAAAAGATATCACAGAGCTAGTATCAAGTAAATTTTTAGATGTGATTATGAGCGGCTTCGACATTGATTGGATCTGTGAACAATTAACAACTGCTGCTGCAGCTTTGCCTTGGGGGATAGGAGCGGCTGTTGCTCAAGCTGTAGCTATGGCTTGTCCGGTTGTTTTAAATAATGTGCTCTCTTCTGTAGGGTTTTATGAATCAAAAGAACAACACACAGGAATAAAACAAATAATACCTGTTCCTAGATTTGACTATTATCAATGGGAAGTGGGTTTACCCGGATTTATCAAAGCAGGAGATATAATTAAATTTAAGTAAAAAAATTTTGATTAGTTACGTCAATATTTTTAACGACATTTCCATTTTCATTCCATGAGACACCAGAGTATTGTTAAAATAATAAATTTTATCTGTTTCGTATTTTTTATTTTCTCTTTATGGATGTTTAACCCATTATCAGCTCTCGCTGATAATGAACCAACTTTTGAAGTAATCCAGTTTGATTACCAAGGCGGAATTAGTGAGCTTGTAAAATACCTAATTAGCTGGGCATTCCGGCTAGCCGGCCTCCTTGCTTTTATAATGATTATTTATGCCGGATTTTTGTATTTAACTGCCGGCGGCAATACTGAACAACAAAAACAGGCGCAGGAAAGAATCATTGACGCCATCATTGGAATCGTTTTGCTTTTTTCTTTTTGGCTAATCCTTTATACAATCAACCCTGATATTTTGGGCGAAAAAAAAGAAATATCCCCGCCAATAACTCCTGAAGAGAAAGAAGAAATTAAGGAGGAAGAGGAAATTGTTAAAAATTTAGTTCAAATAAACGGGAAACTGCCGCTAACTTCAGAGCTTGATGCTTACAAAGTTTATCTAAATAAAACCCTCGTAAATAAACTAAGTGGATTAACTGGTGATTGGGTTATAACAGACGCCTGTATTGATGCTGCTTGCAGTAAAACGACAGTAGCCAATAGAAACCCAGATGATTGCCATTTGGATGGTACTTGCGTTGATATAGACGCAGGCACTAATGCCCAAAACTATGATATGATTTCTACATTCACTAACGCAGGTCTCTACGTACTCTATGAGGGAAATCATCTTCATGTAACCTTGCCAAACGCAACTGGTTATGGAACCTTTCAAGGAAATTACACAATTTCAGAAGGGACTTGGTATTTACCATAATAAATATAAAATATCTATTTCTCCCGAGGTTTTATAACAATATGCCTCTCTTTGTTTTCTCCAATGCTTTCTGTTGCCACATCGCTTCTTAAAGCAATTTCTAAGTGGATGATTCTTCTATCCCGAGCTCTCATTGGAGGTAATTCTATTATTTGATTAGTAACTGCTACTTGGTGAGCTATTTTTCTGGCAAATTCTCTTAATTTTTCTTCTTGCATTGCCCGATAATTATTAATGTCTAAAAGAACCCGCCAGCCAAAATTCACAGTATTTTTCTTTAAAAGAATATTAAGGAAATATTCCAGCGCTTGTAAATTTTCTCCATCTCTACCAATTAAAAGGCCGCTATCATCAAGGCGAGAATCCACCTTTAAAGAAAACTGGATTAATTTATCCTGTGGATTTTCTTGGATATTAATCTCAAAATCCGTAAAGCCAATAATTTTCAGTAATTGTTCTAAAAAATTTTTAATTTCCACTGCTTTCATTTTTCTTAGTAATTTTTAATTATTTTAAATCGCCAACAGGAATTGGTTCTAATTTTCTCCGTCTATTGATTAAAAACTCTTGTAAAACATTAACGAGGCTGAAACCTATCCAATAAAGGATAATAATTGCCGGGAAGTTCTGATACAATAGCAAAATAACAAAAGGCAAACCAAGCGCAAGCCATTTGTTCTGCCCTGTAGAAGGTTGAACAGAGACCAAAACTAAGTTCAATAGAACAGAAACAATCGCCAGAATAAGACTTGGCGCTCTGGTATCAATAAATCCAAGAAATATATAATTAATTTGCGACGGTAATTCTATAAAAGAGTAAAGAAAAGGCGACCAATCATTAGTAATGGCTTGTTTGAAAAAAGCGAATAAAATTAAAAAAACACCTATTTGGAAAAAAAGAAAAAGAAAGGAACTGCCAATATTAATTTTCTCTGTTCGGAAAAGATTCATTACTTCTTGGTTTGCTTTCATCGGGTCTTGCTTATACTTTTTCTGGATTTCCTGAATTTTAGGCTGTAATTGAGCCATTTTTCTTTGGTCAGCCATTGCCTTCTTATACCAAGGCCAAATAGCCAAACGAATTAAACCAGCTAAAATTAAAACTGCCCATCCTAACTCGCCATGCAATAAGCTGGAGAAAAAGGCTAATAGATTGTATAGAGGTTGAAAAATTAATAATTGCAACATCAAAATTAATTAAGAATCAATCCTTTAACACTTTTATTAAAAATTCTTCCAACTGATTTTTCATTTGCTGAAAAGTAATTTCTAAACAATCTTTTTTGACAAAAATCAGAACGTCAAAACCTGAAGGCAGCAGAGGAATCAAACTTTTAATAATATTCCTTATTCTCCTTTTAATCAAATTTCTCTTTACAGCTGAAGGACAAACTTTTGAACTAATAATTACGGCGAATCGGGAAATATTTTGATAATTCTCAGTAAAAAAGATTCGGAAATATTGGTTTTCTCTCCGCTTCCCTCGCTCAATAACCTTTTGGAAAATAGCTCTCGAGGAGATTCTATTGTCTCGTGGTAGCATCAATTTTATAATTGAATAAAAAATTTGAGCTTTTTAGAAATAGCTCAAGCTATTAGACGCTTAATTTTTTTCTGTTTTTGCGACGTCGACGAGAGATAATTTTTTTACCTTTAGGAGTAGACATCCGTTTTAAGAAACCATGAGTGCGAGCGCGTTTTTTCTTTTTAGGTTGATAGGTAATAGACATGGTATTAAATTAAAAATTAAAAATTAAAAATTAAAAATTGTTTATATTGTTTATATTGTTTATATAATAGCAAAACATTAATAAAATATCAAATTCACTAATTATCAACAATTTATCCACGAAATAGGTATTTCAATTTGGTAGAAAATATAATTTATTCTATACTTATATATAATCTTTAAAATTTATTTATGAACCTTCAGGAAATTTGGGAATCAGCCTTAGGCGAAATAAAACTAAATATCTCCAAAGCCAATTATTTGACTTGGTTGAAGGACACTCATATTATGGATATTAGAGAGAACACCGTCTTTTTAGGAGTTCCTTCTAGTTTTACAAAAGAATGGTTGGAAAATAAATATCAAAAACAAATTCTTGGCGCTCTTTTCCACTTAAACCCACAAATTAAAAGAATAGAATATGTTGTCACTACTGATAAAAATGCTTTAAAGAAAATCAATCTCCAGAAAACTAAGCGATCTTCTTCCTCCCCAAAAACCTCGGTTTTAGACGAACCACTGGAATTGAATATTGACCCAGAAACTAATTTAAATCCCAAATATACATTTGAAAACTTCATTGTTGGCGCCAATAATGAATTAGCTAATGCAGCTGCTTTGGCAATCACAGAAAATTTAGGCAATAAATATAATCCTTTATTTATTTATGGAGGAGTCGGCTTGGGTAAAACCCACTTGTTACAGGCTATCGGCAATAAACTTAAAGCCAAAAATAAAAAACTAAAAATTAAGTATGCTTCTTCAGAGAAATTTACCGATGAGTTAATTAACGCCATTCGCAACCAGAAAATGGCTGAATTTAAAAACAGCTTTCGTAATTTAGACCTGCTTTTAATAGATGACATTCAGTTTGTTGCCGGAAAAGATAAAACCCAAGAAGAGCTGTTTCACACATTTAACAATCTCCACAGCAGAAACAAACAAATCGTTTTTACTTCTGACCGCCCGCCAAAATCAATTTCTTCCATTGAAGAGCGATTAAGGTCGCGTTTTGAAGGAGGAATGATTGCCGATATCGGTTATCCTGACTTTGAAACGCGTTTTGCTATCTTAAAATCCAAAAGCCAAGAAGTGAATAATCTAATAGAGGAGGATGTCTTAAAATACATCGCAGAAACGATTTCAAAAAATATTAGAGAGTTAGAAGGAGCTTTGAACAGAATTATTGTTCATGCTCGTCTTAAAAATGGCGTCATCACTTTAGAAGAAGCCAAGAAAATATTATCCTCTATTTTAAATAAATCTAACCAATACATCCCCCAGAAAGAAGTTATTAAAAAAATTGCCTCTTTTTACGACTTAACCGAGGATGAGATCTTGGGGCATTCTAGAAAAAAAGAATTAGTAAAACCAAGACAGATTATAATGTATCTTTTAAGGGAAGAACTCGGGTATTCATATACCAACATTGCCGAAAAAATTGGTGGTCGTGACCATACGACTGTAATACATGCTTGTAAAAAAATTGCTAAAGATATAGAAGACAATACAGTTTTTGCCCAAGAAATAAATATTTTAAAAGAAATGCTTTATAATAAATAATATTTTACTGCGCTAAAAGTGTATATGTTGTTGATAAAAATAAGAATAAGGTGTTAAATAAAATAAAAAGAAGAAAAAAATTTAAAATTATCAGCTGATTTGTCCACTTTTTTTACTCTTAATATCCCTGAATTTTTCCACAAGCTATTCTGACTTCATAACTTTTATTTTCTAAATTTTTGAGATTTATCCCCAAATAATAATTCCTTAATTATAATAATAAATTTATATATTATATATAATAATAAATGTAATTAATAAAAAAATTAAAAATATGAAATTTACTACTTTAGTAGAAACTTTAAAAAAAGCAGTTAATTCAGCAGAAAAAATTACTGGAAGAAATCTTACTTTGCCGGTTTTAAGTAATATTCTTTTCAAAACTAATACAAATAAACTTCATCTTTTTGCCACTGATCTAGAAATAGGGATAGAATTAGTTATTACTGGAAAAACCGAAACAGAGGGGAAATTTGTTGTTCCGGCTAAAACATTCGCCGAGTTTTTGAATAATTTATCAGAAGAAACAATTAGTCTTGAAGAAAAAAATGAGACATTAGTAATTAAAAGCGGTAAGTATCATACAGTGTTTCAGGGTTTTAACCCTGAAGAATTTCCGATTATCCCCGAAGCAAAAACAGATAAATATTTAGAAATAGAAAAAGCATATTTAATAGAAGCTTTGGAGCAAATTTTGCCGAGCGTTGGTTATAATTCCCCAAAGCCAGAATTAAATGGCGTCCTTTTTAAATTAGAGTCCTCTGGGGATAAAAGTGTATTAAAATTAGTAGGGACTGATAGTTTTCGTTTAGCAGAAAAAACTATTGTCTCGTCCCAGATTAAAACTAATATCAAAAATGACACAGAGCTAATTATTCCTTTAAGGACTACGCAGGAAGTTTTAAGATTAATGCAAGAAAATATAGAAAATGAGTCATCTACTGTTAAAATTACACCTGAACCAAACCAAGTTCAATTTTCTTTTTCAAACATCCGTTTAATTTCACGGTTAATTAATGCCGATTATCCTAAATATGTTTCAATTATTCCCAAAGAGTTTGAAAACAAAGTTATTTTAAATAGGAGAGAACTCATAGAGGCAGTTAGGATTATAGGTTTGTTTAGCGGAAAAGTTAATGATGTAAAATTTAATTTTAATCCCTCCAAGAAAGAGATTACGCTTGAGGCTCAAGACCCCTCTTTAGGTAAAAGCCAGACGATTTTGACCCCTCTTGAAATGTCAGGCAATTCATTGGAAATCAGTTTTAACTATAGATTTTTATTAGATGGCTTGAACTCTGCCAAAGGAGAAGAAGTTTTCATCGGGCTTAACAAAGAATCTAATCCTGGTTTGATAAAAGAGAAGCAAGATGACAATTTTGTTTATATTTTAATGCCTATCAAATTGTAGTAAAACGGGTCAGAATTTTGAGCGTAAGCTCAAATCTTATCTGCTCCATTATAAACAACGCGTCTAATACCTAGAAATAAAGATAATCAAATATAATTTTGTGACTTTTATCCCTCTTCGAGATGTTTTAAATTCTTGGCTCAAAACAGGAAAGTTTAAGAAAGCTCTTCAAGAACAAGAGGTAATTAAATGGGCCAATAAATACTTCCAAGAAAATAAAAAATGGCCTCTTAATTTGGTTAAGGCCGTGGCTTTTAGCAAAGAAGGGTGTTTGACTATCAAATGTTCTCAGGGGGTTATTTCATCAGAGTTGCGCTTAGAAGAATCAAATTTTAAAAAATATTTAGCTGAAAAAGTTCCTCTGGCGCGGGTAAATCAAATCTTTTATAAAATTAAATAACGACAACAATTAGGCAATCTGCTAATGATAAATCATTGGACGATTAAATAATCTATTTAAAAACAATAATTGAATTTTCACTTTTTTGGTTGAGGCTGTCAAAGGCCTCAACTTTTATTTCATTTTGACTAATCAATTGGTGCCAATTGATTTGATAAGAATAGAGATTGTCTGATTTTTTATTTAGAGGTCCTAATAATTCTTGATTGAGAAAAATTTGTGTTTGAAGAATTTCTAAGGGACTTTCAATCTGGACCTCAATTTCAAAATCACTAGTTACAAAGGAGCCATTTTGAGGAGAAATGAATTCTATCTTTGGAATATCAGGAAATTCAATAATCGTTTCTGTTGTCGTGTTAATGGGAATATATTCTTGGCCTAAAAGCTGGTTATATTCTGTATTAAAATTAGGGATATTTTGTTGCGCCCAAAGGAGCACT
The DNA here is from genome assembly GCA_964549875.1 of uncultured Candidatus Saccharibacteria bacterium. GTDB lineage: Bacteria > Patescibacteriota > Minisyncoccia > UBA6257 > UBA6257 > JAQTTC01. Next base: position 6,768 of record CAZJVL010000004.1, on the reverse strand, counting down.
GGGAGCTCCCAGTTCCAAAATTGAGAGTCGTTATATGGATTGGCCGGAGGCGAATCTAAAGGATTTTCTTTGTTTACATAATAAAGAATATTATGGATTTCTTTTACTATTTTTGTTTCTCCAGTTTCAAGGTGCCGATATTCTTTAGTGTTGATATAATTTCCATTGAGCATTGGAATTGATAAAATCTTGGCGGCTTGCTCGGGAGAAACAGGGGCAGGTTTAATAAATTCTCCTGGGGGATAAAATTCCGCGGCTTTTTCCATAAATTCATGCCAGCAAGGAGCGGCTAACATAGCGCCAGGGGCTCCTGTTATACTAACGACCGACCGATCATTATTACCAACCCAAACCCCGGCTGCCAGAGAAGTGGTGAAGCCAATGGTCCAAGCATCTCGGTATTCAGAATCAGTGCCTGTTTTTGCAGCAGCTTGAAAATTTGTGAAATGAAGCTGGTTATTCCAGCCAAAAGTAGGCGCCCGAGCGCTATTGTCAGAGAGAATATCTGTAATTAAGTATGCAATTTGAGCATCAATAACTTTTTCCCCTTCAGGGGAAAATTCTTCAAGAATAATGCCATTACTGTCCTTGATTTGGAGAATTACATTTTGAGGATGATAAATTCCTCCTTGATTAAATACAGTATAAGCATGGACCATTTCAATCAGTTTGACGCCACCCCCTCCCAAAACTAAGCTTAAACCATAATGTTCTGGAGGGTCGGTTAAAGTGGTAATGCCAAAATCTTGAGCAGTGCGGATACTATTAGTAATGCCGGCTAAATAAAGAACTTTAACTGCCGGGATGTTTAAGGATTGAGCTAAAGCTGAACGCAAAGTCACCGGGCCCCGGGTAGTATTATCATAATTGGTAACAAGGTAGGGATTTTGAGGGTTGGTGGAAAAATTCGCCGTTTTCCCATCAAGAGCGACATCAAAAATTATGCTTTCAGGTAAAAATCCTTTTTTAAAAAGAGTGGCATAAACAATAGGTTTAAAAGAAGAGCCAGGTTGGCGAGTGCTAAGTGTGGTATTAACATTGCCTTCAGCTTCGATATCATTATAGTCGCGGGAACCAACCATTGCCAGTATTTGACCGGTATTGGGGTCTTCAGCAATAAACCCCATATTTTTAGCGCCTATTTTGGTTTCATTAAAATCTCCATATTTGGTTACTAATTCTTCGGCAATATTCTGCAGATTCATATCCAGAGTGGTGATAATAGTATAACCTCCTTTTTCCAGCTCTTCCTCGCTGAATTTTTCATAGAGAAGACTGCGTACATACATTACAAAATGAGGCGCCAAAAAATTTTCTTTAGGAGGGATAAAACTTACTTTTTCCTGACGCGCCTTTGCGACTTCCTCTGGAGAACAAGATCCCAATAGTTCAATTCTGGAGAGAATCCATTCTTTTCTGGCCTCTAACTCGTCTTGATGGTCGCCAAAAGGGGATAAATAGTTAGGCATTTGGATGAGGCTGATTAAATAAGCTGCCTCGGCTAAGCTAAGATTTTTTGCCTCTTTATTAAAATAGAACTTACTAGCAGATTCAATCCCATATACATTATGCCCAAAATTGATTTGGTTTAAATACATTTCTAAAATCTCGTCTTTGTTATAAGTTTTCTCTAATTTGATTGTTAGAATGGCTTCTCGAATTTTACGAGTGATGGTTTTATCAAAGGTTAAAAAAGCATTGCGTGCCAATTGCTGGGTGATAGTAGATCCTCCTCGCAATTGGCTGGGGTCAAGCACATTTTGGATCATAGCGCGAGTAAATCCTTTTAATGAAAATCCATGATGTTGATAAAAATTATGGTCTTCGGCGGCTAAAGCCGCTTTTATAACAAAAGGAGAAATTTCGTCTAAGCTAACCATAGTTCTTTTCTCGCCACCATGTATTTCGTAAAGGAGAATTTGGCCGGTGCGGTCATAAATTTTTGTGGATTGAGGTACAACTCGATCATCAAAAACAGAAGGGTCAGGTAATCCTTGGGCAAGAAAAAATACCACAAACGTCAAGATAATGAGGAAAACGGCCAAGAGGAGTGCGGCAGAAGATATGATTTTTTTAGCCATTTTGATTTTTTTGTTTTTTAATCTTATTGATTCCAGCAAGGGCGACAGCTAGAGCATCGGCAGCATCATCAGGTTGCGGCATTGTTTTTAAGGAAAAAAAATATTGAATAGTTTTTTGGACATCCTTTTTATTTGCCCGGCCATAACCCACAAGATTGCTTTTAATTTCCAAAGGCGTCAACTCAATATAGGGGAGATGATTTTTATGAATAGTTAGAATAATGACGCCGATTGCTTCGCTGATGCTCATCACTGTTTTGGCGTTTTTAAAGAAAAAAACTTTTTCAATGGCGACAATAGATGGCTTGCGATTTTTAATTAAATAATTAAGGTCTTTAGCGATTTTGGTTAACCTTTGGCCTTGCGTTTTTTGCGCTGTTTCCCAGCAGCCATAATCAATGAGTTTGATATTTGTTGAGCTGGCGCGGATTAAAGACCAACCAATGCGGCTAGTTCCCGGGTCTATTCCTAGAACGATCATTTTAATAGTTAGTTATATTATTTGGGCATTAGAATAAATTTCTTCAACGTCATTATGCTCATCCAGTTCATCAAAAAGCTTTTCCAATTTATCTTTTATTTCAGGGTCAGAAATGGTGATTGGTTGTTGGCTAACAAAATCTAACTCAGCTTTTATAGTGTCGTCGTTAATAAATTTTGCCAGTAGATTTTTCATTGCGAAAAGATTTTGGGGCGTCGTATAGATTATAATTTGGCTATTTTCTTCCTTAATTTCTTCAGCCCCTTTTTCTATGGCTTCCAAAGATAGATTATCGTTCCAAAATTTTTTGGGAACAGTAATTTTCCCCATTTCTCTAAATAGCCACAAAACGCTGCCAGTTTCTGCCATTTTTGCTTGATTTTGCTGTAAAAGATGTCTTAACTCAGCCAAAGTGCGGTTTTTATTATCTGTTATAGCTTGGATTAGTAAAGCTGATCCGCCTGGGGCGTAAGCTTCACACATAATTTCTTCCAGATTCTTGCCTTCTGCATCTTCTCCAGCGCCTCTTTTTATGGCCTTTTCAATGTTTTCTTTTGGCATCCCAATTTCTTTTGCTTTATCAACTGCCATTCTCAACTTTGGATTTGATTCAATATTATTACCTTCTCTGGCGGCAACAGTGATAAGCGCCGTTAATTTAGAAAAGGCCTTGCTCTTTTTAGGGTCTTTGGCAGCCTTTTGATATTTTACTTTTGCCCATTTTGAATGACCAGACATAAGCTAAAATTTTTTTATATTTTTAAAATTGTTTTATATTTTTAAAATTGTTTTATATTTTTATTTTATACTTTTTTAGGAAATTTCACAAGTTTTTAGTTGAAGCGAGAAGTTTTAACAAGTATAATAAAATGCAAGAATTCCCAGCGTTATTTACCCCGTTGAATAATCGCTTTGCGAATTCCACAGGGTTTACTCTTTTTATAGATACAATGGAGCAGATAAGCTTTTCGCTTACACTCGGTTGCCCAGCGAGCAACCTCGCTGCGACGGCTCGCTCGCTCTTCGCCTTCGGCGAAACCATGCCCGCTCGCTTCGCCGACGCCGCTCAAATCTTATCTGCTTCATTGTAAATAACACGTCTAATTTTTGTAAATTAATCAAGAAGCATTTTAAGATTATGAGTTTATGAGAGATGGCAAAAAAAGAAAAATTTTCATAGTTGTTGCTCTATTAGGAATTATTATTGGGGAATGTTTAATAAGCTATTATTTTAAAGATAGTAATTTTTTTAATGAACGATTGATTCAGGAAAATAAGCAAAATGAACTCTTAATAATATCCGGCGGTGTTGTTTGCCATCATTTGTTAGCCGGCGAAACAATAGAACAATTTTTTCAAAAATTATCTCAATATCAAGGAATAGAAAATATAGTTATTTTATCGCTAGATCATTATGGAAAAGCCGAAAAACAAGGTGTTCATTTTTTAACCGTTAAACAAAAAGAAAACTTGAACATTAATAAGTTAGTAATTAATTCCTTAATAGAAAAAAACCAACAAATTGGGTTAAATGAAGCGGATGTTTTTAATGATCAGGGGATTGCCACCCCTTTAATTTATTTATCTAAATATTTTTCTGACGTTTTTTTAATTCCGATTTTAATTTCTCCATTAGCCGGCCAAGACGAAGTAAAAAATTTAATTGACGAAATTAATTTTCTTTTGCCTGAAGGGACCATTATTATTGGCAGTGTTGATTTCAGCCATTACTTGCCGGATAATTTACTTCGTCTTCACGACATTAAATCAATAAGAGTTCTCTTAAACTTTGAAGAGAGTGAATTTTCTAATATTGATGTTGATTCTTGGCAAGCGTTATATGGTGTGCGTTATTTTGCTAAATTAAAACACCAAGAACATCCTTTTATTATTAACCACAAAACTTCATTTGATTATTTTTCAGAATTACCTTCAAATAGTCAGTTAGCTCAAAAAGGAGGCACTTCTTGCTTTAACGTAATTTTTGGACAAGGAAAAGCAGAAAAAATACTAAATCAAAATAGCGTCTTAGTGGTAGGAGATATTATGATGGGGCGAGAAGTTCAAGCATTAACTAACCAATTTGGTTTATCTTATCCTTTTGAGCAGATAAAAAATATTTTTAAAGGGATAGATATTATTTTTGGCAATTTAGAGGGGCCAATCATGGAAAAAGCGCCAGTGATTTCTCTTACTTCAATGAATTTTGCCTATCCTGTTGAGATAATTCAAGAACTAAAAAAGACAGGGTTTAATTTATTGACCTTGGCCAATAATCATACTCTAGATAAAGGAGGTAAGGTTTTAGAAGAAACAAGGAATTATTTATTAGATTATGGGATTCAACCTTTGGGGGATTATCAATCTTGTGATGAACAATATTACTATCGTTATCAGGACATCCTTTTTATCGGAGCTAACTTAGTTTATAAAAATCAATACTGTGTGGCAGAAATAGAAAAAAATATTAAAGAAATAAAACAAAAAGAACCAATGGTTTTTATTATTGTTGTCCCTCATTGGGGGATAGAATATGTCCATTTGCCTAATATGTTTCAAGAAAAAACCGCTCATACTTTGATTGAGGCCGGTGCTGATTTAATTATCGGCCATCATCCTCACGTAGTTCAATCAATTGAAGAATACAAGGGCAAGCTAATTTTTTATTCTCTAGGTAATTTTGTTTTTGATATGTATGCCTCTTTAGACACTCAACAAGAATTAGCTTTAGGCATTGGTTTCCAAGAAAGCAAACTAACTATTTATTTAGTCCCTTTGCAAAGTCATAAAAGTCAATTATCCCTAATGTCAGTTAAAGAAAAAGAAGATTTTTTAAGTTGGTTAGCTCAAATTAGCAGCCCTTCCTTATCTAGCCAGATTAAAAATGGTCTTATCCAACAAAAAATTAAAAATTGACTACCTTGCTATCATCCTGAGTCCATTAGGGCGAAGGATCTCTGAATAATAATGTCATCCTGAGCCGAAGGCGAAGGATCTCTCAGTTTGTCTGAGGTTCCTTTCTCGCATTCGCGAGAGATTCTTCCCCTTTGGCTTCGCTCAGGGTCAGAATGGCAGAAGAAATTAAAAATTGAAAATTAAAAATTGATTGAAAATTGTAAATTGTAAATTAAAAATTAATCATACAGAATACAGTATACAGAATTAATTTTTTATGGTATATTACAATAGTATTCTATAAATTTTTAAGCCTAAGTAATCATATAATTTGATGAATTTAGAACAATTAAAAAGGCAAGCTCAAAAAGAGGCTTCTTTAATAAATGATGTATCTGAATTAGAAAAATGGCGCGTTAGATATTTGGGCAGGAAAAGCAGCCTTTCTTTATTTTTTGATTCTCTAACTAAATTACCTCTTTCAGAAAAAAAGCGCCAAGGAAAAGAGGCAAATAAACTTCGCCAGACGCTACAGGAACTTTACAAAAACAAAAAAGACGAGATTGAAAATAAATTATCAGCTACGGCCGCAATTAATTTTTTGGATATTACCCAGCCGGGAGTAAAGCAAAGCGAGGGACATTTGCATCCCTTGACTTTAGTAACCAGAGAAATTGTTACGGCGTTTGAAAAAATGGGATTTGCTATTGTTGAAGGTCCGGAGATAGAATCCGAATATTATAATTTTGATGCCTTGAACATTCCGGCCGATCATCCGGCAAGGGAAATGTGGGATACTTTATGGCTGCGAAACAGCCATAAAATTCCAAATCCCAAATCCCAAATTTCAAGTTCTAGATTGTTGTTGCGAACGCATACGAGCCCAATGCAGGTTCGTTATATGGAAACTCATCAGCCTCCTTTTCGGATAATTGTTCCTGGAAGATGCTTTCGTTATGAGGCAACAGATGCTTCCCATGAAATTCAATTTCACCAGATAGAAGGGCTAATGGTCGGAGAAAATATTAGTTTAGCCAATTTTAAAGCGATTATTGAGGAAGTAGTAAAAGATATTTTTAAACAGCAGGTTTTAGTTCGTTTCCGGCCGAGCTATTTTCCTTTTGTTGCTCCTGGAGTTGAAGTGGATATTAAGCTGAAGCAAGATACAAGATACAAGAAACAAGATACAAATGAATGGTTGGAGATAATGGGAGCAGGGATGGTTCATCCTGATTTATTTAAAAGAGTTGGTTATGAAGCAAATCGCTGGCAGGGTTTTGCTTTTGGGCTTGGGGTAGAAAGAATCGCAAT
>CAZJVL010000003.1:0-20412 GCA_964549875.1 uncultured Candidatus Saccharibacteria bacterium | reverse complement strand
AAAATTGAAAATTTATTTTATAATGAGAATAGACAATATCTTTCTTAAAATCATTCGTGATTCACGAGGAGAAGAAACCTTGAAGGCAATAATGAAAAGTGGAAACATTGAAGTAAGTTCTAGTGTGCCTCGCGGAAAGAGTACCGGCGAAAAAGAAGTTTTTGTAATGAATCCTTATACGGCGGCAAGAAAGTTTGAGATGATTAAAGAGAGATTATTAGGGGTTGAGTTTGCTAATCTTAATGATTTTGACGGGTTTTTACTTGAGTTAGATAGCACAAAAAACAAGAGTTTACTCGGCGGCAATTTGATTTTAGTCCTCTCACAGGCATTTTGCCGTATAGCCGCTAAAAAAGAAGGAATAGAGCTTTGGCAGTATTTAGAAAAATACCTTTCATTTAGTGATAAGAGCAATACTAAAAGAAAGCCGCCTTTATTTTTGTTTAATTTAATTAATGGAGGCAGGCACGCTCCTTATGGGCCCAAGATTCAGGAGTATCTGATTGTCCCTGAGATTCAGGGCCCAAGGATTTCTTTAGAAACCGCAGAGGTATTTTTTGCCGATTTGAAAGAATATTTTAAAAAAGAATTTGGAAAAAATCAGTTTGGCGACGAAGGAGGGCTGTTGTTTTCCGGTGAAGATTATGAAAAACCATTGGAAATTTTTGAGGAGATCAGGGATAAATTAAATCTAAAAGGCAAAGTAAAATTTGCTTTGGATGCGGCGGCTTCTTCTTTCTATGATGAAAACAAAGGAAAGTATTCACTAACAGAGAAGGAAGTAGTAAGCGCTAAAGAGCTACTTGAAATTTATAAAAAATTAATTTCCCGCTTTGAAATTTTATCTCTTGAAGATCCGTTTGAGGAGAACGATTTTAAGAGTTTCCAGGAGCTTACAATGGATAGGGGGCTAAAGACAATAGTTATTGGTGACGACTTAACAGCAACTAACTTTAAATTAGTAGCCGAGGCGATTAAGATGAAAGCAATTAGCGGCGTGATTATTAAACCGACTCAAATAGGCACAATATCAGAAACATTAAAAACAATTAATTTGGCAATTGAGAATAACATCAAGATTATTGTAAGCCATCGAAGCGCGGAAACTGAGGATGATTTTATTGCTGATTTAGCTTGGGCAAGCAGGGCTTGGGCTTTAAAAGCCGGGGCTCCCAATCAAGAAGAAAGAATGGTAAAATACAAGAGAATCATAAATATTTATAATCAAGCATAAAAGAAAGAAAATATTGTTTCAAAAACACGCTATCAAATTTCCCAGCGAGAAATTAGCGCTCGCGCTCGGCCTCCCCGGTAGTAGAACGCTTCGCGTTCACTACGGGGCAAGCGCTCTTTTGCCCGTTTACCCCGTAGGGAAACCTAAGGTTTATCCTTCGGGGCTCGGCCTGCGCGACGGTTTTTAAAACAATATTTTCTTTCTTAATAGTAGAGTCTTATAAAGTATCAAATTAGATATTATGAAAAAGATAATTTTTTTAGAGACAACTGAAAAAGAAAAAGAGATTCTGCAAAAATATCCTGATTTTTTGAAGAAAGTAGATTTTTCTTCGGAAAAACTGAGTTTTAAAAATGCTCAGAAATTTAAGGATTATGAAGTTGTTTCAATTTTTATTGGGTCTCAGCTATCAAAAGAAATTTTAAACCAATTGAGCAATTTAAAATTTATTGCTACCCGTTCTACTGGTTTTGATCATATTGATTTGGATTATTGTCGAGAGCATAATATTTTAACGGCGAGCGTGCCGAGTTATGGCGCGCATACAGTAGCAGAATATACTTTTGGTTTGTTATTATGCCTCGTAAGAAAAATTTATACTGCTTATCATCGAGTCAGGGAGAACGGCAGTTTTTCTCTGGAAGGATTAGAGGGCGAGGAGTTATTCGGAAAAACTTTGGGAGTAATAGGAACAGGACACATTGGCAGAGAAGTGATAAAAATAGCCAAAGGATTTTCAATGAAAGTAATCGCTTATGACAAATATCCTCAAGAAGAATTGGCTTTAGAATTAGGATTTGAATACATTGATTTGGAAAATTTATTATCCCAATCAGATATAATTACTTTGCATGTTCCTTACAATAAAGAGACGCATCATTTACTGAATAAAGATAATTTATCAAAAGTTAAAAAAGGCGCCTATATTATTAATACTGCCCGCGGAGGGATAATTGAAACTAACGCTTTGTATCAGGCGTTAAAAAAAGGAAATATTGCCGGCGCCGCTCTTGATGTTTTGGAAGAAGAAGGGGATTTAAAAGAAGAACAAAGGATGCTTTTAGAAAAACAAGATATTCCCTCAGAAAAGCTAAGAACTCTTTTGGCTAATCATATTTTTATTGACTTGGAAAATGTGATTATTTCTCCGCATAATGCTTTTAATACAAAAGAAGCATTGGAAAATATTTTAATGACGACAATAGAGAATATTGAAGGGTATCTAGAGGGAAAACCAAAGAATTTAGTACAATAAGTTTAGAACATTGTTTCAAAAACACGCTATCAAATTTCCCGGCGAGAAATTTGCGCTCGCGCTCGGCCTCGCTCCCAAGCACTCAATGCTTTGAGTGCTTGGACCATGCTCGCTCGGCCTGCGCGACGGTTTTCTCAACAATGTTCTAAACTTTTTACTTAATAACTAAAATATAAAATTATGTTAGACCCAAATTGTGTTTTTTGTAAAATTATTAAAGGGGAAATTCCTTCGCAGAAATATTATGAAGATGATAATTTTTTAGCTATTTTTGATATCAGCCCTATCAGCAAAGGCCATTTTGTCTTGTTTTCTAAAAATCATTATGCTAATGTCGGGGAAATGCCCGAAGAAGAATGGCAAAGGATTTGTGTTTTAGCCCGTAATTTGGCAGAAAAACATATCAGGGAGATAAAAGCCGATGGTTATAATCTTTTGATTAATCAAGGCGAAGCAGCGCAATCTGGCGTTGCCCATCGGCCTCACATTCATATTGTGCCTCGCTATTTTAATGATGGTATAAAAATAGACCCCCGATAGGGAAAATCTGTATACTGTATACTGTATACTGTATACTGTATACTGTATACTGTATAAATTAATTTTCAATTTTTAAATAAATCCTAATTTAAATAAATTCTAAATTCTTAATTCTTGATTCTAATTTTGGCTTTTGAGTTTATTACTATGTGTGGAATTATTGCTTATAAAGGAAAAGAAAATGCTGTTCAAATTGTAATGGACGGCTTAAAACACCTTGAATATCGGGGATATGATTCTGCTGGGCTTTGTGTGGTTTCAAAAAATCACACATTTTTAATTAAAAAAGTAGGTAAGGTAGATAATTTATTACGAGAAGTTAAAAAGAAACAGAAGCGTAATGAAATGTTAGAAGGAGAAATTGGGATTGGACAAAGTCGCTGGGCAACACATGGCGCAGTAACAGAAGAAAATGCACATCCTCATTTTTCCTGTGATAAAAATATTTTTGTGGTTCATAATGGTATTGTTGAAAATTATGAGAGATTGAAAGAGGAACTCATAAAAAAAGGACATCGTTTTGTTTCCCAGACAGATACAGAAGTAATCCCTCATCTGATTGAAGAGTATAGAAAAAAATACAATTTTGTAACCTCTTGTGAAAAAACATTTAATCAGTTAGACGGTTTATTTGCCGTTGTGGCTTTAGACAAAGAGACAGGGGAAATTATTGGTACGCGGAAAGGTTCGCCTCTGGTAATGGGTATTGGAGAACAAGGGCTTTTTTTGGCTTCTGATATTCCTGCTTTTCTGGACAAAACAAATAAAGTTGTTTTCTTGGATGATGGAGATATGGTGCAATTAATTGACGAAAAAAAATATAAAATTAAAAATTTAATTACTGGAAAAACTTTAAAAAAGAAAATTAATGTAATTAGCTGGGGCAAAGAAGAGGCAGAAAAAGGAGAATACCCTCATTTTATGATGAAAGAAATTAAAGAAGACCCAGAAGCAATTAAAAGAGCCCTCTGGCAGGATAAGAAAACTCTAAAAGCGATTGTTAATTTAATCAAAGAAAGCCCGGATATCTTTTTTGTTGCCTGCGGCACTGCTGGGCATGCTTGTTTGCTTGGCCAGTATCTTTTTTCTTCTTTACTGAAAAAGAAAACCAGATTTAGCGTTGCCAGCGAATTTAAAAATTTTCTGCCAAGTTTAGATAAAAAAACTTTACTTATTGCCATTTCTCAGAGCGGAGAGACAATTGATACAATAGAGGCCGTAAAAAAAGCCAGAGAAAAAGGATTAAAAGTGCTATCTTTAGTAAATGTTATGGGCTCTAGCTTAACAAGAATAAGCGATTATGTTTTGATGATTAATGCCGGTCCGGAAAAATGCGTTTTGGCGACAAAAAGTTATTTATCTCAAATAAGCTTAATCCTTCTGATCTTATTTTCCGCTCTTGGTCAAGATAAAAAAGGCGAAAAAGAGTTAAAAAAAATCAGCCATCAAATAAATCAATTATTAGAAAATAAAAAATTTATTGCTCAGATAAAAAAATTAGCAAAAAAATTATCTTCTGCTGAACATATTTATACAATTGGTCGCAGTTATAATTATCCAACTAGCTTGGAGACAGCTCTCAAGATTAAAGAGGGTTGTTATATCCATACCGAAGCTTTTGCCGGAGGAGAATTAAAACATGGGGTAATCGCTTTAATAGAAAAAGGAACCCCCTGCATTATTCATATCTCAAAAAGCGAAGAAAGAGATAATACTTTAATAAATGCAATGGAATTAAAAAGCCGAGGCGCCTATATTATCGGAATTGGATATGATAATCAGAAAGATTTTGATTTTTTTATAGAAGTTCCAGAAGTTGATGAAATTTTTTCTCCCTTGGTAAATATTATTCCGATTCATCTCTTGAGCTATTATATTGCTTTAGAAAAAGGCATTGATCCTGACAAACCCCGCAATTTGGCGAAGAGTGTCACCGTAAAATAACCTTATTTTGCCCTCTCTACATATTGGCCGGTCTCGGTATTAATAACAATTTTGTCCCCTTTTTTAATAAAAAGAGGGGTATTTATTTTTAATCCATTTTCTAAGGTGACGGTTTTAAGGGCGCCGCTTACAGTATTACCTTTTATGGCATCTGGCGCTTCAGTTACCATTAATTCAACTTTTATCGGGATTTTGAGAGCAACAGGTTTTTCATCAATAAAAATTATAGAAACTTCTTCTTTCTCCTTTAAAAATTTTATTAAATCTTGCGCTTTTTTCAAATCAAAACTAATTCTTTGCTGATTATCTTTTAATTGGAAAACAGCCGATTTTCTATCGGCGTATAAATAAAGAGCGTCTTGGCAATCAAGTTCAATTTCTTCAAATCTGTCTCCGGAACGGAAAGTTTTTTCTACTACTTTTCCCGAGAAAAAATTTTTTAATTGAGTTCTCATCACCGCCCCTCCTTTGCCCGGTTTATAAAACTCAAAACCAATAATTTGCCATGGCTCGTTATTAACTTTGATAATCATTCCTTTTTCAAAATCAGATGTGGAAACCATATATTTTAAATTAATATTTTTTTTATTTGATTTTTATTTTTGCTAATGTTATAGTATTACTTAATGGATACTTGGTCAAGTGTTTTAATAGTAAGTTTTAAAAGTTTAATCTTGGCGGCAATTCTTGGTGCCCTGATTGGATTGGAAAGAGAGTGGGCGCAAAAAGCAGCAGGGATAAGAACTTTTTCTTTAATCAGTTTAGGAGCCGCTTTATTTATTGTTATTTCTCGTTTGAGTTTTGAAGGCTATTTAGGAGCATCAAGCTTAGACCCTTCAAGAACTTTAGGCCAGATTATTGTCGGTATTGGGTTTTTAGGCAGCGGAATAATTATTTTTCAGCACAAAGAGGGAACAATTAAAAACCTGACAACAGCGGCAATGATGTGGGTGACAGCAGCAGTGGGAGCAGCAGTCGGTTTAGAATTATACTGGTTAGCTATCTTTGCTACTTTTTTGATACTTTTTATTAATATCGTCATTTTTCCGGTTGAACAAAAGATGGAAAAAAGAATTCAACGAATAAAAGATAAAAAAGAAGAATGATTATTTGCCCCCATAGCTTAACGGTAAAGCAGTAGCCTTTTAAGCTATTGATGGGGGTTCGATTCCTCCTGGGGGCACATTTTAAAAAGATGAATCATAGGAAGGTATTAATTATTATTGGGATTTATCTGGCAAGTGTTTTAATGATGGTTTTTATTTATCCTTATGGGTTAACGGCAAGAGGTGTTCGGTTGCCTGATTTTTTTTATAAAGATTTTAGTCTTGGCCTTGATATTTCTGGGGGAACTCTTTTGGTATATGAAGCCGATTTAACTAACATTGAGCCGGCTGATTATTCTGCGGCAATGAATGGTTTGAGGGATGTAATAGAAAGAAGGATTAATTATACTGGAGTCAAGGAACCGCGAGTGACGGTAAATAAAAGCGGGGAAACTTGGCGTTTGACAGTAGAATTAGCCGGGGTTAAGGATATTCAGGAAGCGATAAAGATGATTGGCGAAACTCCGTATTTGGAATTTAGGGAATTGCGGGCAGAAGAAGAAATAGAAGAAATTTCGGCGCTCGAAGAAACAAGCGAGGAAGCAGAAGAAGATATTAATGCTTATTTTAAACCAACTCCTTTAACGGGAAAATATCTTAAAAGAGCAGAAGTCAGTTTTGACCAGACAACTTCTTTGCCGGTAATCAATCTCGTTTTTAACGATGAAGGAGCAAAAATTTTTGCCGAGTTAACCAGAAATAACATTGGTAATCCTTTGGCTATTTATCTTGATGGCCATCCAATAAGCATACCAGTGGTCCGCGAAGAAATCCCATCAGGTATGGCTCAGATTTCTGGGGATTTTACTTTAGCTGAAGCAAAAGAATTGGCTTCAAGATTAAATCAAGGAGCTTTACCGGTGCCGATAAATCTGGTTTCTCAGCAATCTATAGGCGCTATTTTAGGAGAAGAATCAATTAGAAAAATTAGCCGCGCTGCTTTGCTTGGCTTTCTTTTAGCTATTTTGTTTATGACTATATATTATCGTTTACCAGGATTTTTAGCGTCAATTTCTTTAGTTATTTATGTTATTTTAGTTTTAAGTATTTTTAAAGCACTGCCAGTAACCCTTACCTTGGCTGGTATTACTGGATTTATCCTTTCTATTGGTATGGCTGTAGATGCTAATATTCTAATTTTTGAACACGCTAAAGAAGAAATTAGAAAAAATAAACCAATTAGAATTTCAATGGAAGATGGCTTTCAGCTCTCTTGGCCAGCTATTCGCGATTCTAATATCGCGACAATTATTTCGGCGATAATTCTTTATTATTTTACTTCCAGTATGATTAGAGGATTTGCTCTTACTTTGGCTATCGGCGTTGGGGTTGGTTTATTGACAGCAATTTTTATTACCAAAGTATTTTTGGAAGCAACTTACTTTATAAATTCAAAAATCCATCACAATTAGAATTAAGAATTAAGAATTAAGAATTAAGAATTAAGGATTTATTTAAAAATTAAAAATTAAAAATTTATAATAGTTATGGATTTTATTCAAAAGCGAAAAATTTTTTATGCTTTATCTGGGGCGATGATTGGTGTCTCTTTTTTAAGTCTTTTAATTTTTGGTTTTAATTGGGGAATAGATTTTACTGGCGGCACTCTTTGGGAAATATCAACAGCAGGAGATATCAGCCGATCAATAGAAAAAATTAGAAATTATTTAGAAGAGAATGATTTAGGTCAAGTTAATATTCAGACAACAAGTGACAATAGTTTAATTTTACGTTTTCCCAGTATCTCAGAAGAAAGGCATGATCAATTGCTTGAAGGGTTAAAAAAAATAATCCCTTCAATAGAAGAGAAAAGATTTGAATCTGTCGGTCCTTCGATTGGGCAAGAATTAAAAACAAAATCTGTTTGGGCGACTGTTTTAGTGTTTTTGGGAATTTTAATATATCTTTGGTATGCTTTTCGCCGTTCTTCATCAGGCATTCCTCCTTATCGTTATGGAATTTTGGCAATAATAGCTTTAATGCACGATGCGATGTTTATTGTTGGTTTATTCTCAATATTAGGTAAATTTCAAGGATGGGAAGTAAATTCAGATTTCTTAGTTGCCTTATTAGTAGTTGTTGGTTATTCAGTCCATGACACGATTGTTGTCTTTGATAGGATTAGAGAAAATCTCAGATTGAAAACCAAAGAAAGTTTGGAAAATATTGTTAATTTAAGTATTCAACAAACTTTAATGAGGTCTTTAAACACTTCTTTGACTACTCTTTTTCCTTTAATAATGCTGTATTTTTTCGGCCCTCTTTCCACTAAAATATTAGCTCTGGCAATGATTGGCGGTGTCATTATTGGCACTTATTCTTCAATTTGTCTGGTGGCTCCTCTATTATATGATTGGTCTATAAAAAAGGGCTAAAACAAAAAAAGGGGGTGGGGTTGACCCCGTTAGAGATTCAACATCACCCCTCAATAATATAAATGCCAAAGGCGAAGCCGCCTTTCGGCTATGGTCTTTCAAAATAGATGATTTTCCTTTAATCTTTAACGGGGTTGACTCTTCGCTAAATTTTTGCTTTAATTAATAAGTAAACAAATATAATATGAGCAAAGAATCTTTAAACAAAAATAATCCTCAAATATTGTCGTTTGAAATTATCACCATTTTACCCCCTCGAACAAAGGAAATTCTTAAAAAGAGATTTGGCCTTGAAGATGGCAAACCAAAGACCTTGGAAGCGGTTGGCCAAAGCTATAAGATTACCCGGGAAAGAGTAAGGCAAATAATAGAAAGCGCCCTCAAAACTATACAAAAACAGCCAATTGGAGAAATAATCGGCGATTTTATTAATTTGAGCAAGGCCTTGTTAAAAGAGAGCGGAGGGTTAGAAGAAGAGATGGAGTTTTGCAAAAAAGTAAATAAACGCTTAAATGCTGATGAAAAATTAGAGGGAAAAGGAAATTTGTCGGCAATTAAATTTTTACTGACTCTTAGCCCTGATTTTATTCTTGAGGAAGAAACTGAATCAAATTACAGTTTCTGGCACCTAATGGAAATTTCCAAAGAGACAATTGATAAAAATATAAAAGAATTAGAAAAATACTTTAAAAACAAGAAAAAAGCTTGTTTGATGGATGAAATACTGGCTTGGGCTAAAGAGAATATCAGTTCCAACGTTAACGAGCAAGAATTAGAGGCCTATTTTCGTATTTCTAAAAAAATAGGGGTGAATCCTTTTGGAGAATACGGCTTATTTAGTTGGGCGGAAATAGATCCTCCCGGAACCAGAGACAGAGCATATTTATTAATGAAACACTTGAAAGAGCCAATGCATTTTTCTGAAATTACAAAAGCGCTTAATGAAATTAACCAATTACCAGTTTATTCTCATTTAACTTCTCATTCTTGGCAGAAAAAAGTATGCGTCCAGACGGTTCATAATGAGTTAATCAGAGATTCAAGATTTGTTCTCATCGGCAGAGGAATTTATGCGCTTAAAGAGAGGGGATATAAGCCGGGCAAGGTAGTTAACGTAATTGAAGATATCCTCAAAGAAGCAGGAAGGCCTTTAAAAGAGGAAGATATCATAGAGGAAGTAAAAAAAAGGAGAATAGCCAAAGATAATACTATTATCCTCAATCTTCATAATAAACGATACTTTAAAAAGCTGCCGAATAAATATTATACTTTAGTTAAGCCGTATAAAATACTTGAGGTTTGATGCCTTATTATATACAAGAAGCTTTGTTTTTTATTCTCGGAATCATTCGGGATTTTTGGTGGCTCATTGCTCTGTTTTTTTTGGGGCAATTTTATATTAATTTAAGGAAAGAGCATCAAAACAAAATAAAAAAAGAAAAAGAAGAGATAAAAGACTGGGTAGTTTTAGAAGCAAAGATTAACCGCGAAATTTTACAAACCCCTAAGGCGATGGAGCAAGTATTCAATAGTTTGAATGTTATTGAAAAAGGATATCTTTGTTTAGAGATAGTAGGCATTAATCGGGAGGTGCATTTTATTATCCGCGCTCCCAAGGAATACAAACATTTAATCATTTCCCAATTTTATTCCCAATATCCAGAAATAGAAATAAAAGAAATAGAAGATTATTTTTCATCTGTCGCCCCAAATTTGCCAAATAAAGAATTTGATTTATGGGGAACGGAGATTATTTTTGAAAAAGCGAATTGCTATCCGATAAGAACATACTCTTATTTTGAAGAAGCAAAAGAAGAAAAAAGAATTGATCCGCTATCCAGCTTAGCGGAAACTTTTGGCACGCTCGAAAGGTCAGAATGGTGTATTTTTCAAATCTTTCTTCGGGCTTTGTCAAAGGATGAAGAAAAAGAATTGATTGCCGAAGGGGAAAAAGAGATAGATAAATTATCAGGCAAGAAAGCGCCAAAAAATATTACTTGGCTGGATTGGGTAGCGGCTTTTTTCAAAAACCTTTTAGTGGGTATTGTTGAGCCGCCAGTATGGCCAACTGAAGAAGAAAAAAAAGAAACTTCTCCCGGCGAAATTGCTTTATCAAAGAAAAATAAAATAAGCGCTATTGAAAAAAAGATAAGCCAATTGTGTTTTAAAACAGGGATCAGGGTTCTTTATGTTGCTCCGCGCCCGATTTTTAACGAATCCAAAGCTATTGGCTTTATGGCTTATTTAAAGCAATTTAATTCAAAAGACTTAAACGCTTTTAAGATTAATAAAGAAGCTTCAACAACCGTTAAAACTAAATTATTTCAGCAAGGGAGATTATTTTTAAAGAAGAAAAATTTTTATCAGGCGGCAGCGCAAAGAGAGCCAGAACAAAAATCAATAATTCTCACAACTGAAGAGCTGGCGACAATTTATCATTTTCCGACATTGAAAATAAAAGCGCCTACCTTGATAAGGGTTTTGAGCAAAAAAGGAGAACCACCAATAGGATTGCCAACAGGGTAATAAAGCAAAAGGCAAAAGAGAGGAATAAATTCTAAATTCTAAACAAATCCTAAATCACAAATTACAAACATAATGATAATTCAAATCTCAAAACTCAAATCTCAAAACCATAACTTAAAACTCAAAACCCACAATTAGAATTAAGAATTAAGAATTATGAATTATGAATCAAGGATTTATTTAAAAATTGTAAATTGAAAATTGATTGAAAATTGACAGCGTAGCTGTCATCCTGAGGCCGTTAAGGCCGAAGGATCTCTCAGTTTATCTGAGATTCCTTTCCTCGCATTCGCGAGAGATTCTTCCCCTTCGACTTCGCTCAGGGTCAGAATGACAAAGGAAAATTGTAAATTAAAACATTTAAAATTGATTTAAAATTTAAAATTTAAAATTAAAAATTGATTTATACAGAATACAGTCTACTGTCATTCTGAGCAAAGTCGAAGGATTAAAACTTAAAAATTATTTTATTATCTTAGAATGGAAGACATAAATTATATTGGCATCACAAATTTTAGAGATGAATACCAGAGGTTTGGTATTAAAACTGATGATCGACGTCGGCATATGTATCTTATAGGGAAAAGCGGCACTGGGAAGACAACGATGATGGAAAATATGATTATTCAGGATATCAACAATGGTAAAGGAGTTGGAGTAATTGACGCTCATGGCGAATTGGTAAATCGGTTATTATATTTTATTCCGGAGAAAAGAATCAAAGACGTAATTTATTTTAATCCCGGCGATATTGAGTGGCCGATCGCTTTTAATGTTATTGAGGACGTTCCTTTAGAATATCGTCATTTAGTGGTTGCCGGCTTAATGGGGGTTTTCAAGAAAATCTGGCCTGATGTCTGGTCGGCGAGAATGGAATACATTTTGAACAATGCTTTGCTGGCATTATTAGAATATCCAAATTCAACTTTATTGAGCATTAATCGTTTATTGGCAGATGAGGATTTTCGTCGGAGAGTGATGGAAAAAGTGACCGATCCTATTGTTAAATCTTTTTGGGAAAAAGAATTTGCCCGTTATAATGCCCGATTCGCGACAGAAGCTATTGCTCCAATTCAGAACAAAGTCGGGCAATTTATCTCCAATCCTTTGATGAGAAATATAATCGGCCAAAAAGAACCAAAAATAGATCTTAGAGAAATTATGGATGGAGGAAAGATTCTCTTGGCTAATCTGTCCAAAGGAATGATTGGCGAAGATAATTCCAGTCTTTTAGGGGCTCTGTTGATAACCAAAATACAATTAGCGGCAATGGGGAGAGTTGAAATTCCAGAAGAGGAAAGAAGAGATTTTTATTTTTATGTTGATGAATTTCAAAATTTTTCAACTGAATCTTTTGCTACTATTTTTGCCGAAGCGAGAAAGTATCGGCTGGATTTGATTTTAGCTCACCAATATATCGCTCAGCTTAATGAAGAGGTTAGAGATTCTATTTTTGGCAATATCGGCACTTTAGTGGCTTTTAGGTTAGGTCCTGAGGACGCGGAGTTTTTGGAAAAATATTTTGCTCCTGAATTTACAAAAGAAGATTTAATCAATCTGCCCAATTATAATTTTTATATTAAATTGATGATTGATGGCGTTCTTTCAAAGGGTTTTTCAGCGATGAATATCCCGCCATCAAGTTTGCCTCAAAGGTCTTTTATTCAAGAAATAATTCAGTATTCCCGAGAACAATATTCTGCTCCGCGACAGGAAGTAGAAAAGGAGATTGCTCATTGGGAACTTTTAGATTTTTCTTCGAGCGCAAAAAAAACAAAAGTTGGTGATGAAAGAGTCGATATTAAGGAGGGATGGGAAGCAATTTGCTCCCAATGCGGCAAAAGAATCATCGTTCCTTTCAGACCCAGCCCGACAAGACCTATTTATTGCGAAGATTGTTTTCGGGAAATAAAAAGGGCGCAAAAAACGAAGAATGTTTTATCATCTGATTCTACAAGATTTTCAAAATCAAAGGCAGAGCCAAAAGAAGAAAAAATAAAAGATATAATAGAAAATATTTTTCACCGAGATTCTTAAAGCGAGAGCGTTGAATCATTATGGTAAGCAATACAAAATTATGAGAAAGAGCACTGTTGCTATTATTTGTGGAGGGAAAAGCGGGGAACACGAGGTTTCTTTGCGTTCAGCTTTTTCAGTTTACAATAATATAAATAGAAAGAAGTATCAGCCGGTAATTTTGGCGATTGATAAAAAGGGAAGATGGTTTTTTGGCCGTCGCTTTAATAACGTGGTGGATAGCCGGGGTCTTTTATGGAAAATGAAGCCTCGTTTAGAGGAAATTGTTTTATTAAAATCTAAAAACTATAGTCAAGTTTTTTCTTTAAAAAAGAAAAAAATATTGGTTAAAGTGGATGTTTTTTTCCCTTTGATTCATGGTACTTATGGAGAAGACGGCTGTTTGCAAGGGTTTTTGGAGCTTTTAGATGTTCCTTATGTCGGGGCTGATGTTATTGGTTCGGCAATAGGAATGAATAAAGAAGTAACAAAAAAATTGTTAAAAATTGAGAAAATTCCGGTAACCCAATTTACAATTATCAGAAAAAGCGATTGCCTAAAGGAGAAAAAACAAAAGATAGAAATGGCTATAAAACAATTTCATTTTCCTTTGTTTATCAAGCCAGTGTCTTTGGGCTCTTCAGTAGGTGTTTCCAAGGTTTTTAAAAGAGAAGAGATAAAAAAAGCCGTTGCCGACGCTTTTCAGTATGATAAAGAGATTATGATTGAAAAATTTGTTAGCGGGAGGGAAATTGAGTGCTCTGTGTTAGGAAATTATAACCCTAAAGCTTCTTTACCGGGTGAAATTAGGTCCACTTCTTTTTATTCATATCAGGCAAAATATTTGGACCCTGAACAAAAATATGCAAAATTATTGGCCCCGGCTCCTTTAAATAAAAAACTGGTTCTTAAAATTCAAGAATTAAGTATTCGGGTTTTTAAAGCATTGGGTTTGCGCGGAATGGCGCGAATAGATTTCTTTTTAAAATCAAATGGCGAGATCGTTGTTAATGAAGCCAATACTATTCCGGGATTCACCCAAATCAGTATGTACCCTAAATTATGGGAAATTTCCGGGTTAAAATATCCGCAACTCTTGGATAAACTTATAGAGTTGGCAATAGAAAGCCATCAAGAAAAGCGCCAGATTAGGTTTTCTTATAATTGATGTTTCATAATTAATAATTGATAATGAAGAAGATTTCTTTCAAAATGTGGCTCCGAAGCGTTTTCAACGCTTTAGAGGGGATAAAATATGCCTGCTTTCAGCAAAACTTTTCTTTAATGATTTTTCTGGCGGTTATCAGTTTAATTCTTGGCTTCTGGTTAAAAATATCTTATACTGAATGGTTAGTGCTTGTTGTCGCTATCGGCTTTGTTCTCAGTTTGGAGATGTTAAATACGATGGTGGAAACGATTTTGGATATTATAGAGCCAAATAAATCACCAAAAGTAAAACAGGTTAAAGATATAATTGCCGGCGCTGTCCTCATTGCCTGCTTAACGGCTTTAATTTTAGGATTTATAATTTTCCTTCCCAAAATCCTATTAATAATTTGAGATTTTAAATTATCATTTTGATTTTTGATTTTTGCATTTTGAATTTATATCATGCTTTCTCCTTCTGAAGAAATAAAAAATAAATTGGATATTGTTGAAGTCGTCGGCCAGTATCTGAAATTGCAAAAAGCAGGAGCTAATTATAGAGCTCTTTGTCCTTTTCATAAAGAGAAAACGCCTTCATTTTTTGTTTCGCCGGACCGTCAAATTTGGCATTGCTTTGGTTGTTTTCCTGCCCAATCTCTTATTAAGACGGAAAACGGATATCACGAGATTGAAAAAGTAAAAGTGGGGGATATGGTTTTAACTTTTGCAGGAAGATTACAACCGGTAGTAAGAACACTTTGGCGTCCTTATAGCGGCGATTTGATTAATATTCAAATAAGAAAATCTAATGAGATAACTTCTCTTACGGCAGATCACCAAGTATTTGTAATAAAAACAAAAAATTGTAAATATCCAGGCCGTCTTTCAAGAATTTGTCAATGGAATTGTGATAGGCATTGTCCAGATAGATATTATTTAAATTATAAAGTAGAAAAAGTACCTGCTTCTCAATTAAAGATAAATGACTATCTTCTTTTTCCTGTTAATCAGAAAATAAAAGATATAAAAATAATAGATTTAGAAAAATATTATACGAGAAAGGTAAGTAATCTCGGTCCAGTCATTAAGAAGATTCCGACTAAAATAAAATTAACAAATAATTTTTTAAAACTTCTTGGTTATTATATTGCCGAGGGAAGCAATCACCGCGCCTATATTAGATTTAGCTTAGGCCCGAGGGAAGTTAAATTCGCTCAGGAGATTCGAGAATTAATCAAAATAATTTTTGGTATTCAAGCAAGTATTTATAAGCGAAGAGGAAACAAAACGGGCATAGAAATTACAGCTTGTAATTCTAAATTAGCAAATATCTTTGAAAATCTTTGTGGTAAAAATGCAGAGAACAAACATATTCCTTTTCAGTTTCAATATTTACCACTCGAAAAACAAAAGATAATTTTAGATGCTATTTGCAAAGGAGATGGTTATATAGGCGAAGTGTACGGTTGTAAGAAAAGGCGACAATTTCAAGCCATTACTACTGTTTCTTTAACCTTAGCGGAGCAACTAAGAGATATTTTATTAAGGGCAAGAATTGCTCCTACTTTTGAGATAGGTAAAGAAAAAATTGACAAAAATAGCGTTCATCATAAAAAATCTTTTACCGTTCTTTGGCAAAATAACTATGTATTGAATTTTTCTCAATTTTACCAAGATAAAAAAAAGGATGCTTTATATTGGATTTCTCCTATCAAAAATATTACGAAGAAATATTTTATAGGAAATGTTTATAATTTAACGGTGGCAGAAGATCATTCCTATGTTGCTTCTAACTTTGCAGTAGGTAACTGTGGAGCCGGAGGAGACATCTTTACTTTTGTGATGAAAATAGAAAACATCGAATTTAAGGATGCTCTAAAATTATTGGCTGATAAAGCAGGAGTAAAATTGGTTTATGAAAGCCCATTGATTAATTTACAAAAACAAAAATTAATTGATATCAACAAAGAGGCAGCTGTTTTTTTTGAAAATAATCTTTGGCAAAATAAAGAAGTTATTGACTATCTTCATCAGAGGGGATTAAAAGATGAAACAATAAAAGAATTTCATTTGGGCTGGGCTTTAGATGATTGGAGATGTTTAAGCGATTTTTTGATTCAAAAAGGGTTTAAGCCTGAAGAGATAATTGCCAGCGGCTTGGCTCTTTCTAAAAAAGAACCAACTGAAATAAGTTCTAAAATACAGAGCACAGAATACAGGATACAGAATACAGATATCTATGATCGTTTCCGCGCGCGAATTATGTTTCCTATTGATAATATTTCCCAACAAGTAGTCGCTTTTACCGGTAGAATTTTTCAAGGGAAAAATCCCTTAAAAACCATTAAAGATATTGAGAAAATCGGCAAATACGTTAATAGTCCTCAAACTTTAATTTTTGATAAAAGCACGATTCTTTATGGCCTTGCCAAAAGCAAAGATTATTTGCGTTCTAGGGAAGAAACTTTGTTGGTGGAAGGACAAATGGATTTTTTGGCAGTTTGGCAGGCAGGAATAAAAAATGTGGTGGCTACTTCTGGCACTGCCCTTACTCCATATCAATTAAAGATTTTAGAGAGATATAATAATACTTTAATTTTAGGATTTGATATGGATGAAGCAGGCGAGAAAGCAGCTGAAAGAACAATTGAATTAGCTTTGACAAAAGGGTTTAATATCAAGATTTTACGCTTAGAGGAAGAGAAAGATTTAGCCGATTATCTTCTTTCTTTTCAAAAAAAGAGCCAAGAAGAAAGGAATTCTCTCGTAAACAGATTAACGAAACAAGCTGAACCAATAATGGATTTTTATTTTGAAAGGGCCCAAACGATGGGAGATAAAAACACCATTGAAGGAAAGAAAACCATTGCTTCCTATTTTCTGCCAAAGATTAAAAAATTGAATAATGCTCTAGAAAAATCTTTTTGGCTTAATAAACTTTCCCGTCTTTTAAACATTAGAGAACAGGTCTTGGAAGATGAATTAATAAAATTATCAAAATTGCCAGAAGGGGGTTCTGTTGGAGCAATTGTTGATGAAGACGAATCTTTGTACCAATTTCCGTCATCTCAATTTCAATCACGGATAGAAGGAATAGCCGAAAGGATTATTTCTCTCTTGATTAAATCTCCGCAGCTCAAAGAGCATGCTTTAGATTATGAGTCATATTTGCCTTCAAACTTTCAGAAAATTTTTCAAGTGATTAAGGGTATTTCTGCCGCAGAAGAATTAAGCGGGGAAAATTTAAAAAAACTTAATTTGGCGGATGATTTAAAAGAGAAAATTAACCAATTAGCCCTGAGAGCTGATTATGAAACCGAATTATTAGAAAAATTTCAGGTGTCTATTAAAGAGGAATTGGAAAAGGAATTAGAAGAATTGAAGAGGGAAGCGATTAAACAGCAATTATCTGAAATTGAAACAGAAATTAGGATAGCAGAGAGAGAAAATAAAGAGTCATTGGGTGAATTAATAAAAAAATTTAACCAATTGTCAAAACAATTATTAACTTAAATGTGCCAAATTTTTTAGAGAAATAAAAACAAAAAATAATAAAAAAATGAAAAAAACACGAAAAACAACAAAAACAAAAATTATTAAAAAGGCGCAAAAGGAGAAACTTAATTCTTCAAAAAAATCTCCAAAAGCTGCTCTAAAGAGAAACAAAAATAAGGAAGTAAAGAAATTAAAGAGGGCGCAAAAAACGCAGAAAAAAACAAATAAGAATTATAGTAAAGAACAGGGAGAGGGAGAAAAAGGAACGGCAGGAAAAATAAAAGATTTGATAGAAAGAGGAAAATCTCGAGGTTTTGTCACTCAAGACGAGGTTTTAAAATACTTTCCGCGGATAGAAGAAGACATTAGGCTTCTGGAAAAACTCTATGATTCATTAGCTGAATTTAATATTGAGATTATTGAGAGCGGCGATTTGTTAATGCCGGAAGGAGAGGTATCGGATAAAGAATTAAGAGACGCTTTGAAAATGGCTGATACTGGCGCTGTTTCTGGGGCTGTTCAGTCGTATTTAAGGGAAATTGGCAAAGTGCCGCTGCTCACTCCAGAAGAAGAAAGAATTCTGGCGAAAAAAGTAAGTGAAGGCGATGAGCAAGCAAGAAAACAAATGATTGAAGCTAATTTACGATTAGTTGTTTCCATCGCCAAGCGGTATATTGGACGAAGCAGTAATTTAAATTTACTGGATTTAATCCAAGAGGGGAATATCGGTCTTTCAAAAGCAGTGGATAAATTTAATTATAAGAGAGGGTTCAAGTTTTCAACTTACGCAACTTGGTGGATTAGGCAGGCGATAACGCGCGCTTTGGCAGACCAAGGCCGAACGATTAGGATTCCTGTTCATATGGTAGAAACGATTACTAAATATTTTAAAGCAAAAAGGTCATTGGCACAGACGCTTGGCAGAGATCCTTTGCCAGAAGAGATAGCGTCAGAAATGGGCAAGGATGTTGAAGAAATTCTTTATCTGATGCAAATTTCTCAAGGGACTTCTTCTTTAAATCAACCTTTAGGCGACGAAGAAGGGGGAAGTGAATTAGCAGATTTCATTTCTGATACAAAGACCATTTCGCCTGATGGTTATGCTACCCGCGAACTTTTGAAAGACGAATTAGAAAAAATTATGCAGGAGCTTACTGAACGGGAAAGAGAAATTATTAAAATGAGATTTGGATTGGGTGGCGAGACGACGCATACTTTAGAAGAAGTAGGCAAGGCTTTTGGAGTGACGAGAGAGAGAATCAGGCAGATAGAAGCAAAAACACTGGAAAAACTTAAAGAGCATACTGGAGCCCAAAGATTAAAAGAATTTTTGAAATAAATGATGTTACGATGAGCCCTTTAGAAAAAATTAAAAGAAATTCTCTTTTAAGAAAAACGATTGCCTTTTTGGCGCATTTAATGTTTGGTTTTCCCGGACACGGCCTGACAATTATTGGAGTTACTGGAACTACCGGCAAGACGACAACTTGTTTTATGATAAAGAGCATTCTTGAAAGTAGCGGCATTAAAACCGGTTTAATCAGCACGGCTGGCTTTTATATTGGTTCTGAAATAGTTTATCCAAAGGCGCACACGCCAGCCACAACACCTGATCCGTTTTTTCTCTGTTCTTTACTGAAACAAATGAAAAACAAGGGCCTTCAAGCGGTAGTTATTGAAGTTTCTTCTTTTGGCCTGATGTATGAACGGGTTTATGGTCTAAATTTTGCAAGCGCGGTTTTAACGAATATCTCCTTTAATCACCATTTAGCTATTCACGGTAATATGGAACAATATATTGCGGCAAAATTAAAATTATTTCAGCCATTAGAAAAAACAGCAACGGCTGTTTTACCGAAAGAAAGCGAATATTTTAATCTATTTGCTAAGAGCACAAAAGCTCAAGTAATAACTTTTGGCAAGGATAATAATTCTGATATTTGGTTTCAAATAGAAGAGATGACAAAAGAAAAAAATAAAATTGTCGTTTACGACGGCGGTAATTCTTTTTCTGTTGAATTGCCGCTATTGGGATTGTTCAATATTTTTAATGCTTTAGCCGCTGTTGGCGCTGTCAGAAGGTTCTCTCTGGCTCCAGAAAAAATAAAAGAAGGGTTGGAAAAACTTAATTATATTCCCGGTAGATTAGAATATATAAAAGGCAAACAACCTTTTTCTGTTATTGTTGATAAAGCAAATACGGCAGCGGCATTTTATGCTATAATAGATTTTATTAAAACTTTGGGGGCCAAAAAGAAAATAGCTGTCTATGGAAATTTTGGAGAAAGCCCGATTGAAGAAAGGGAAAAATTGGCGCAAATAGCAACCGATTTTTTTGATTTGACAATTATTACCGAAGATGACCCGCAGGAATTATCGCCACAACCAAGCATTGATGACTTTCTGAATTTTGCTAAGAAAAGAAATGTCTCGCCGGAAAAGTATTTAGCCATTGATAATAGAAAAGAAGCAATTCGGAAAGCGATTCAATCAGCTCAAAAAGATGATTTAATTGTTATTTTGGGCAGAGGTAATGAAAAAATAATGGATTATGGCATAAAGACAATTCCTTTTGATGACCGCGAGGTAACAAGAGAAATTTTAAAAGAAGAAGGATACCTATAGAAAATCTGTATACTGTATACTGTATACTGTATACTGTATACTGTATTCTGTATAAATTAATTTTCAATTTTCAATTTTAAATTTTAAAATAAATCCTTAATTCTTGATTCTTAATTCTAATTTTACATTTTACATTTTGATTTTTGAATT
>CAZJVL010000002.1:12763-22641 GCA_964549875.1 uncultured Candidatus Saccharibacteria bacterium | reverse complement strand
CCAACAAGTGGCGAGATTGCCACGCTCGCCTGCTGGCTCGCTCGCAATGACAGAATGGCAATACGAATCAGATTGCTTCGCTTCGCTCGCAATGACAGAAGAAATTGAAAATTGGAAATTGAAAATTGATTGAAAATTGTAAATTGTAAATTAAAAATTGATTTATACAGAATACAGACTTACAACAATGCTATCGCCTGTTTGACTCTTTTAATGCTCTCTTCTTTTCCTAAAATCTCTGCTATTTCAAAAGGACTAGGCGAGGCCTTTTTGCCGGACAAAGCAACTCTTAATGGCCAGAGCAATCTCCCTCTGTCATTTAGATAATTATCGTGTTCTGAGATAAAGCTATAAAACTTGATTTGAAGGTTTGCTTTATCAAATTCTTTTTCTTTAATTTTTTCTAAAATGGTTAAACAGTCATTCAATGAAGCCTTGATCTCTTTTTCCTCCATATCCTTCCATTTTAAATATTCTTTTGGGTATTCAATTTTCTCTTTAAAGAAAAAATCTGAGAATTCAAGAAAATCGCTAAATTTAGTAATTCGCGGAGATTCTAACTCTATTATCTTTTTTATAAAATCAGCCGGATAATTTTCAATTATCTGAGGGTTTGAGGAAAAATTTTTTATATACTCCCCTATTTTTTCAAATAATTGGTCAGTATTCAATAATTTTAGGTGTTGGGCATTAAACCAATCTAATCTTTTGATATTAAAAACCGCTCCTCCTTTTTGAACCCGCTCTAAATCAAATCTTTCAATAAGTTCTTCAAGGCTGAATATTTCCCTATCTCCTGCTGGATGCCAGCCCAAAAATGCCAAAAAATTACACATCGCCTCTGGCAGATAGCCCATTTTTTGGTATTCAGTTAAGCTCATTGCCCCGTGTCTACTGCTTAATTTTGACCGATCTGGCCCTAAAATCATCGGTAAATGCGCATAATTGGGCGTAGGAAGCCCTAATAACCCCTGAATAGTGATTTGCTTAGGGGTATTAGAAATATGGTCTTCTCCCCGAATTACGTGCGTTATTTTCATCAAATAATCATCAATTACTACCGCAAAATTGTATAATGGCTCATTTAAACTCTTGGCAATTACTGTATCTCCAATAAGGCCTAAATTAAATTCAACCTCACCTCGGATAATATCGCTAAATTTAACAACTTTATCGGGCATTTTAACTCTTATTACCGAAGGTTTCTTATCTGCCAGATTTTGTTTAACAATGCTTTCTGGCAAATCGCGGCATTTACCAGAATATTTAGGAGGAAGTCCCCGGCTAATCATATCAGCTCGTTGGGCTTCTAATTCTCTAGGGGAACAAAAACAATAATAGGCCTTACCTTCATTTAAAAGCTGCTCTAAATATCTTTTATAAATTTCTGTTCTTTGGCTCTGATAATAAGGACCAAAAGGGCTATTTTTTTCCGGTCCTTCATCCCAATCAATGCCCAGCCATCTTAAACCAGCTAATATATTTTCTTCATACTTTTTCTGGGACCTCTTTTTATCAGTATCTTCTATTCTTAAAATAAACTTTCCCCCGGTTTTACGGGCAAACATATAATTAAACAAGCCTGTTCTGGCATTGCCAACATGAAACCAGCCAGTAGGACTGGGCGCTAAACGCACTCTGGGCCCAAATAATGATTGTGGTGTCTTCGGGTCGTCCATGATATAAATTTAAAAATCAAAAGCTTGTCCTGAGCAAAGTCGAAGGATCAAAAATCAAATCTCAAATCTCAAAACCATAACTTAAAACTCAAAACCATAAATTACAAATTACAAATTACAAATTACAAATAAATTCCAAATTACAAATTTCAAATTACAAACAGTTTGTATCTTGTATCTTGTAATTTGTATCTTGTTACCGTGTAAATTGATTTAAAATTACAAAATTAAAAATTAAAAATTAATTTATACAGAATACAGTATACAGTATACAGTAATTATACACCTTGCAATAGTTGTTGAGCAATATGTTGCGCTGCCAAAGGTTTTGCAAATGCTGCAGCCGCCTGACTCATTCTTCGCTTTTTATCTTCATTAAAAGCTACTTCTAAAACTAAATTTGAAAATATATTTGTTTTCAAATTTGCTTCTTCAACGACTATGGTTGCTCCGCTTTTAGCATATTCATAAGCATTTTTTTTCTGATGACCTTGGCTTGCCCAAGGCAAAGGAATAAGTATTGATGGCTTGCCGGCTGCGGCTATTTCAAAGATTACACCGCTACCAGCGCGGGCAATAATTAAATCGCTTACCAAATAGACATCTTTTAAAGAAACAATACTTGGCATTTCTGTCTCCTCAAAGAAAGCCACAGGGTGATAATAGTTCTTATCTTCCTCGCTGCCGACAATTTCTCTAAAAACAACATCAGCTTCGCTTTGAACTCTATTATAATTTGTTTTCCCTGTTTGGTGAATAACTTCTACTTTGCTGATTATTTTGGGCAAAATATCCAAAACAAGATCATTAATATGTTCAGACCCTTGGGAGCCGCCAATAATTGCCACTATTGGTCTTTCGGCGTTCAAATTCATTAATTTTTTGGTATTTTGAACGTCATAATTTTCATTTTTCCCAAAAAATAAATCTAATCTTAAAGGATTGCCGGTTAATAATACTTTACCAGAAGGGAAATATTCTTTTGTATGCTCAAAGGAGATAAAAATCTTTTTACAAAATCTCCCGGTAATATGATTTACCAAACCCGGCACTGCATCGCTCTCATGGATATAAGTGGGAATAAAGAAAATAATGCCCCAAAAAACTACTGGAAAAGCCCCATATCCCCCTTTGGAAAAAACAACATCTGGCATGAGAATATAAACATAATAAAGGGATTGGAAGATGCCCCCCAAAGTTTTAAAAACGTTAAAGAAAAAATTAAAAAAACTCATTAATTTATTATTTCCGGCATCCTGGCGGTTAAAGCGGTTAAATTTCCCGGTGGTAATCTTCCTTATCATTATCCCCTTCTCTTTTGCTATGTAAGGCAAAGTGAAATCGTCTGGCCCGACATATATAATTTCTAAAAAAATATTTTGGGTCTCCGCTATTTTTTTTAGCTCACGGGCAACAGCAATTAAAGGGAAAGTATGCCCCCCTGATCCTCCGCCAGTAAGCACCAAGCGTATATTTTTATTAAAAGAAAGTTTTGGTTTTAAAAATGAAATATCCATAAATACAATAATTTTTAATTTTGTAATTTTTAATTTTTAAATAAATCCTAATTTTTAAACATTTAAAAATTAAATCATTAAAAATTATTTAAAAATTGGGAATTAAAAATTAAAAATTAGTTGTTAGCTTTGTTTGGCGATATTGCTTAGAATCCCAATACTGATTAAATTAACGACCAGAGAAGAACTGCCATAGCTAATAAAAGGCAAAGGGATGCCGGTTATCGGAAAGATTTGGCACATAGCGCCGATATTGATAAAAGCCTGAAAACCAATATTGCAAATCAATCCAATGGCTAAAAGCTTGCCATATTCATCAGGAGCCCTTTTAGCTATTTTAAACCCTATGAGCACTAAAATCAAAAAGAGAGTAATAATGGTCATTGAACCCACAAAACCAAATTCTTCGGCAATAATGGAAAATATGGCGTCAGTATGGCTTTGCGGAAGATAATTAAACTTTTGAATTGATTTTCCAAAACCAACTCCAAATAAACCCCCAGAGCCGATAGCAAGCAATGATTGAATAATATGATATCCTTGGCCTAATGGATCCTGCTGGGGTGATAAGAAAGAAACAATTCTATTCCAACGATAAGGGGTCCTTTTGACAACCAATCCAAGGCCCAAAGCGCCGATTAACCCAAAAAACAAAATCTGAGATAGAGAAGCTCCGGCGCTGATATAAACTGCAAGACTTGATAAAATAAGAACCACCAAACTTCCGGTGGACGGCTGTTTGATAATAATATAACCGATTAAAGACAACGTTATTAAAAAGCAAAGGAAAGGAAAGCCAATTAGCTGTTTTCTTTTTTTTAATGAAGATTTACTCAAAAGACCGGCTAAAAAAAGAACATAAGTAATTTTGAGAAGCTCAGACGGCTGAAAAGATATAGCTCCGATTTGAATCCAGCGGCGAGCCAAGTCTTCAGAGGGTTGAAAAAACGGCACAAAGCAAAGTAATAACAGAAAAACATTAAAAGCCAGAAAAATTAGACCATACTTTTTCCAAGTATGGTAATTAATTTTTGAGACGAACCAAGCGATAATTAATCCTAAAAATACTCCCTGGAAGAGTTGCCTTTTAACAAAATAATAAACATCGCCATAATTTTGTTCCCCAATCACAGCTGAAGCGCTTACTAAAACAACCAATCCAATGGCTAAAATCAAAAGAGTAAGAATAATAAGAGAACGATTAAGGGAATGGGACATAAATACAAAATGAGATAATATAATACCTAATTAAACTCTAAATTCTAAATCCTAAACACTAAACAAATTACAAATTACAAATTACAAATGAATTACAAATTACAAATTACAAACTATTTAAAAACATTGTTTACTTATACTGCTTTAATTCATAATTCATAATTCATAATTCTAATTGTGAGTTTTCAATTCTTCTGTGATTTTTTCCATTTCCATGGCTCGCGACCCTTTAACCAGAACCAAATCCCCTTTTTGTAATATTTTCTTTACGCTTTCCTTTGCCTTTTCGCTGTTTTCAAACCAAAAAACCTCAATTTTGGGGTTTTCTTCAACTACCACATCTTTAGCTATTGTCATTTCTTGGCCTATAGCGACAAAAACATCTGCTATTTCTGCTATTGTCTTGCCTATTGCTTGGTGCGCCTCAAGAGACAAATTACCCAATTCTTTCATCGTCCCTAAAACAACGACTTTTCTTTCAGCAGATATACTTTTTATTAAATCAAGCGCCGCTAAAACCGAATCAGGGCAAGCGTTATATGTATCGTCTAAAATCCAGGAGTCATTAATTCCAGAAATAAACTTTGTTCTTCCTTTGGGGATTTGATAATTCTTCATTGCTTCGGCAATTTCAACTAAATTCATCCCCAAAGATAATCCTACTGTCGCCGCAGCAGCCAAAGCATAGACCTGAGGTTTGCCGAAAACACCTTTTAATTTTACCGGCACAAAGCTGCCATTATGCTCTAACCGAAAACTCATTCCTAACTTACTTAAATCATTTTCCGTGATTATCAATTTATAATTACTTACTTTCACATCAGCTTTTTCTTCAAATCCATAAGTCAAAGTTTTGGCAATTGTTTTTTCTTTTAATTTGAAAACCAAAGGGTTGTCGGCATTAAGAACCAACGTATCGTTTAACAATAAACGCTGAGGTAAAAAACTTATTTCTTCAATAAAATGGTTTACGCTTTTATAATACTCTAAATGAACCGGCGGATTTCCAATAGAAGTAATGACCCCTATTTTAGGCCGCGCTAAATCAACTAAATATTTTATCATTCCCGGCTTATCTTCTGACATTTCTAAAATAAGGATTTCAGGATAATTTTTTGACTTAAAAATAAAAAGCCGTAATGAATGCAAGATATTATCCAACCAGAGAAAAATATTTCTCTTGGCGTCTTTGCCCTGAATGATTGTCAGAGGCATTCCAATTTCAGTATTCAAATTGAAAACATTTCTTTCCACCCTAAATTGTTTTTTTAAAACAGCATAAATTGCCTCTTTAGTTGATGTCTTGCCGACACTGCCAGTAACGCCAATAACAAGCGGTTTGTACCGCCACAAGATAAGCTTTGCCAAATATTTAAGAACATATTGAATAAATTTTCTCTTCATAGATTATGAACATGGAGAATCTGTATACTGTATAAAATACTGTATAAATTAATTTTTAATTTTTAATTTTTAATTTTTAAATAAATCCTAATTTTGTAATTTTTAAACAAATTCAATTCTTAATTCTAATTGTGGGTTTTGAGTTTTGAGTTATGGTTTTGAGATTTGAGTTTTGAGATTTGAGTTATCATTATGTTTGTAATTTGTAATTTGGAATTCATTTGTAATTTGTAATTTGGAATTTGTAATTTGTTTAGGATTTATAGTTTCAAGTTTTAAGTTTCAAGTTTTAAGTTTTAAGTTTATTGTATCTCATCAGGCGGAATATTATAATAATTTATCAAAAATCTTTCCACCTCTTTGAAGGCCAAAGTGACTGTTTGGCTTGCCGCTCCTTCACCCCATTGAGGTCGATCCATCTTCACCAGAATAACATATTTTGGGTCTGAAGCCGGGAAAAACCCAACAAAAGTATGAATTTCCTCTTCAGAATAACCTGCTTCTTCCTCCAAAGGAATAAAAGAGGTCCCTGTTTTGCCAGCTAAACTATAACCTTTAATTTTAGCATTGCCGCCAAAGCCATTTTCAATAACCCCGATAAGCATTGAAGTTAAGATTTCTGTTGATTTTTGATTCACTACTTGAGGCGAATCTTCTGCTAATCCTGAGGAAACCAAAGAAGTTATATTGCCGATGCTGTCCCTTGTGCTTTCAACAAGATATGGTGTTACCATTTTGCCTCCATTAGCTATAATTGCGTATGCCCGAATAAGAGCCATTGGCGTCACCGAGATCCCGAGACCATAAGAAGCTGTTGCAAAATATGTAGGATTGGCCTTGGGATATTCTAAATTTGATAAGTCGCCGCTAATTTCATACGGCAAATCCACGCCTGTCGTCTCCCCAAATCCAAATTTATTAAAGTATTCTCTCAATGTCTCGCCACCCACTTGTTCAGCCACAAAAATAGCGCCGGTATTTATGGAAAATTCCAAAACATTACGCATCGTGGATTTTCCGTAAACATCGCCGCGGTAATTTTCCAGCCGATAACCCCCCACTTCATAATAACCTTTATCAATATAAGTCGTCTCTGGCGTGACTTTGCCTGTATCAATTCCCGCAAACATTGTAAACGGCTTAATCACCGAACCCGGTTCATATCTTTCCTCAACAGCATAATTTCGAAAGACAGAATAATCTTTCACTTCGGAAAAGTTATTAAGATCAAATGTTGGCCAATTTGCTAAAGCTAAAATTTTCCCGGTCTTGACTTCCATTACAATGATGGTGCCTTTGGAAGCTTTTCTCGTCATCATTAAATCTTCCAATGATTCTTCGGCTATTGATTGAACATTTTTATCTAAAGTTGTTATAATGGAAACCCCCTCTATTTGTTTCTTTTCCTGTGAATAACTTGAGCGCACCAAACGGCCCAAAGCGTCCTTTATTCCTTGGAAAATTCCTGTCTGGCCGCTAAGAATTGCATCATCATATGCTTCTAAGCCATAGCGTCCTTTTACGAGGCCATCTTCGCTTTCAGCAACAAAACCGATTGTTTGAGCTGCAAAAGGACCAAAAGGATAATAACGATGGTATCCCTCTCCCAAATAAACACCGGGCAAATTTTGCTCTTTAATTTGATTAATCAAATTCTCGTCTTCTATCTTTTTTAATATCAGCTCATAAGGGTCGTCCTGTTTACTCACTTTTTCAAAAATTTCTTCTTCAGACAGAGAGGTTATTTTAGCCAATGCTTCGCTTACTTCTTTTGGGGTTTCTATTTCTTTGGGTACCACATAAAGAGAAAAATATTTCTTATTGACTGCTATCGGAATATATTCGTTGTTCTTGTCCCCGCAATAAATTAACCCCCTTTGAGGGGTTAAAATAGCAGTTGTCTCATGCAAAGATTGCGCCTCGGCCGAGAATTCAGAATGATCTCTAATCTGTAAAATATATAAACGACTTAATAAAATTAAAAAAACGGCAAAAAAACAAAAGAAAACAAAAGTAATCCTTCTTTCAGAGGAATACTCTTTCCTTTGCTGGTTGTTTTGGTAAGAATTTTTATATTTTGAATACCTATTTTTTCTTCGCATTATAAAATTGACGCTACCTTTGAGCTAAATTCTTGTTGCTTAAGTCTAACGAAGAAAAAGTTTTCACTTTTACAAAATCATTTTTTTCCGCCCATTCTTCAACTTTTTCTGTTGAAATAATAATTGCCACTTGCTCGTTTAAATAGTTAATTTCCTCTTCTATCTGGCTTAATTCCTGCTTTAAATTATAAATTTTGTAATCACTTGAAATACTTTGCCCAAATATGAGAAGCCACAAACCCCCAATCATTAAAATAGGCGCCAAAAATAAGAAGGTTAATTTGATATGCCCCAAATATTCTCCGGCGCTGATAACTAAACATCGCCACTTCCTTTGATGCCGCGAAGACATTCTCCTCTTTGAATGTAAAACGATGGCTTGCTTTTGATTATTCCTATTGTTGTTATAAATAATAGTCATAGACAGGTAATTTTTAATTTTTGACTTTTAATTTTTAATAAGCTTTTAATTTTTAATAATTTGAGCAGCGCGAAGTTTTGCAGAACGAGAACGAGAGTTGTCTTTAATTTCTTCTAATGAAGGAGTAATTGGTTTTTTAGTAAGAATTTTTAATTTATTTTGCTTTGCCTTTTCTCTAAAAATATTTTTTACAATCCTATCTTCCAAAGAATGAAAAGAAATCACAACAATCCTCCCTTTTGGTTCCAATATTGCCAATGCTTGATTTAATCCCTTTTCAATGTTCTCCAACTCATTATTCACCGCAATGCGCAAAGCTTGAAAAACTCGGGTCGCAAAATGAATTCTTGAATTATCATAATTTCGCGGTAAAGTTTGTCTTAACAAATTTACTAATTGCTGGCTGGTAATAATTCTCTCTTTTTTTCTTGCTTCTTTGATAGCCAAGGCAATACGGCGCGCATATCTTTCTTCCCCAAACTCTTTTAAAATTTTTTCTATTTTTTCTATATCCCAAAAATTTACAATTTCTGCCGCTGTTAAATCTTGTCGGGAGTCAAAACGCATATCCAAAGGTTCATCTTTTTGATAGGAAAAACCCTTGCCTGATGACTCTAAATGCCAGGAGCACATGCCTAAATCAAAGATGATTCCCTTAACACGATGAAAATTATTATCTTTGACAATTTTTTCTAAATTAGCATAAGAGTCATTTACCAAAATCAATCTGTTTGAAAATTGTAAATTGGAAATTGGAAATTCCGCCATACATAATTTCAGCTTTTTATAAAGTTCTGGGTCTATTTCAATACCCAATACTTTTCCTTTTGGTCCATTTCTCTCAAGTATAGCTGCTGTATGTCCACCTTCTCCGATTGTCGCGTCAATAAAATTTTCATTTGGCTGCGGGTCTAAGTAATAAATTGCTTCTTTTAAAAGAACTGGAATGTGCATAACAATTATATCCCTAAATCCCCTAACTTCTCCGCTATATTTCCTGATTCTTTTTCGGTCCTTTCTTTGTATTTTTCCCATTCTTTTTCATCCCAAACTTCCAAACGATTATAAACACCAGCCAAAACAATTTTTTTTCCTAAACCGGCATATTTTCTTAAATAATCGGGAATCAGAATCCTGCCCTGGCTATCCATTCTGACATCCATTGCTCCAGCAAGCATTAACCGGGAAAAAGCGCGAGAATTAGCTTGGCTTAAAGGCAAACTTTTTATTTTTTCCGCCATTTGCTGCCAATCCCCAGAAGAAAAAATAAAAAGACAATTATCTAATCCTCGGGTAAGAACAGCTCCTGATGAAAGATATTTGCGGAGCTTTGAAGGAATAGCTATCCTTCCCTTTGGATCAATAGTATAAGAATATTCGCCAATGAACATGATAATAAAAATCAAAATTTATTCACCTTTGGCTCTAAAATTCGTAGGCAAAACTCTTTACCCTATTGAATAATCGCTTTGCGAATTCAACAGGGTTTATCCACAAAAAGTATAATTTATCCCCACAGTTATCCACATCCATCCAC
>CAZJVL010000002.1:0-12663 GCA_964549875.1 uncultured Candidatus Saccharibacteria bacterium | reverse complement strand
AGGGTTTATCCACAAAAAGTATAATTTATCCCCACAGTTATCCACATCCATCCACTTTCTTCCATTTTACTCCATATTAACTTTCAATGTCAAGGAATAAAAAGCAAAAAAATCCCCTATTGCAGATAGAATATTTTTGCCTTTAATAAAGCGAAAATACCAGATTTTAATAAAACAACCTAAAAAGCTATCCCCATCTTATCCACAGGCCATTTTTAAAGAAATTAAAATTAACGACTTGCGATGTCGTTAATATAAAAAAGGCGGTTTATTTTAAAACCGCCTTTTGTTTGTTTTCTTTATTTTTTTTTGTATTCTTCCCATATCGGAGTTGCTACCTCTTTCCATTCTAAAGCAAGTTTATCTAACTTCTCAGCTAAATCATTTTTAAGAATCTCTTCTGGACAAGTTGGATGAGCCCCTGTTTCCTTCACCACTTCTCTTAAAATTCTCGGGTGATCAATGATCATACAAGGGCGCAAGAGATTAGGAGTATTTTCATCCTCATCTATATATGGCTGTCTCTTTTGAATTGCCCTGAAAAATGGAGATGTCAAAATTTCTTCCAGTGATTTATCTTTGATATTATCTACGGCAAAGTGAACAAAAACACAAGGTTCCACATCGCCATTGCTGATGATATGAAAATACCTTCCTCCAGCAATACATCCGTTTACTAAATATCCGTCGTTCCAAAAATCATAAACGACAATTGGTTTTGTATCCCGCCACCGGAGAACAGTTTGCCGTCTCAAATTTCTATCTTCTGCGCTCGGCATAAGATTTAGGTCAGGCTCTCTGCCAATGGGAATATACTGGAAAAACCATCCTAGAAAAGCTCCTTTCTCAATCATCAATTCAACAAACTCATCTTTTAAAATTTCCTTACTGTTCAAGCTGGTATGAGTCGCTGAAAAACCAAATGGCACCCCTGCTTCACTCAAATCATCCATCACTTTCATTATTTTCTGGTAAGTTCCTTGTCCTCGGCGGGCATCTGTTGTTTCCTCTGATCCCTCAATGCTGATTAATGGAATTATATTACCCAAGGCTACTAATCTCTGGATATAAAATTTATTAAGTAAAGTCCCGTTTGTATAGATATGAAAAACACAATCATTATGTTTTTCATACACTTGAAGTAAATCTCTCCTTATAAAAGGTTCGCCTCCAGAAATTGTGTAGAAAAAAATCCCCATTTCTTTGCCTTCGGTTATAACTCTATCAACAAGCTCAGCTGACAACCCTTTTTCCTGCTGATAACTTCCAGCATAACACCCTTGGCAGTAAAGATTGCACCTCATTGTCGGCGAAATAACCATCAAGAACGGCGGCAAAAATCCTTTTTCTTTTTCAAATTCTCTTCTCTTGGTAAGCCCCAAAATTACAGAATTAATAAAAAAATTTATTATCAATTTTCTATAATTTGGATGCAAGTTCTTGAATGTTTTTTGCGCTAATCTAACCCAAGGATGACCTCTTTGTATTTGATTTCTTGTATTAATAATCAGCTGTTTTATGTCATCCTCTTTAGCAATTTTCTCAGCATAATTCATTAAAGTAATCAACTGGGAATCAGAAAGATTGCTGCCTAAATTTAATATTTGGTCCAGCGCCTCAAAAGTTATTTTTTTCTTCAATTCATCCCATGTTTTCATTTAAAACACTCCTTTCTCTATTTTTAATTTTATTTAATTTTAAAAGAACAAAAATTTTTAAATTTCCTATTGTTTCTATTATAACACATATCTTTCTAAATAAAAATATGGAGGTTGAACCTCCATATTTTTTTCTGTATGAAGAAGAAAATTTAATTAAAAATCTTTCCTCATTGGCCTGGCTTCATCTACGATAATGGCTCTCCCATCCAATTCTTTGCCATTTAACATTTCAACGGCTTTCTTGGCTTCTTCTTCTGAAGACATTTCTACAAAACCAAAACCTTTGGATCTGCCTGACATTTTATCTGTGATAATGCTCGCAGAAGCAACGGTTCCTGCCTGAGAAAAGAATTCTTTAAGTCCATCTTCAGTAGTATCGTAAGAAAGGCTGCCGACGTAAAGTTTATTGCTCATCTTTTATACTTTTCCCGCTTATATTTTTAAAACAAACTTAATTAACCCTTGGAAATTTTTCTTTTTCAGAAAAACGAGAAGGTTTCTTGCTAAAATTTATTTTATAAAACTTAGGCGAGTTAACTTAATTTACGACCTTTTGAAGTATACACCCTACAGCAAAATATGTCAAATTAAATTTTTACTTTATGGCCATTCCATCAAAAAATTACTTTTGTCGCAAAAATTCGTAAAAAGGCGCTATTTTTAATAGCGCCCATTATTCAAAAAATATTCCTGAAACCCTTGAGCAATAAAAAAGCAACGTATCTTTTTTAAGGCTTGGTTTTGAATTTGTCTAACCCTTTCCCTTGTCAGATGCAACTTATCACCCACCTTTTGAAGCGTCCAATCTTCATCCAAAAAGCCAAATCGAGCTAAAATGATAAATTTCTCTCTCGGGGCTAAACAATTTAAAATCTCTTTTAACTTTTCATTTATTAATTTTCTTTCAACGGTTTCGAAGATCGATGATAATTCCGCTGATAATTCAGATTTTGGTTCTGTCTCTAATAATCTTTCTCTATCCCTCTGCCTGCCGTCATTATCGGGATTGTGAAAATAAAAATCAACGTCAAAGGAAAATACATTTTTTGAGCTTATCCCTTCAATCGCTTTCTCAATAGCCCTAAGTTGTTTCTCCTTTAAACCCAAAGCTTCTTGCATTTCTTTGTTTGTCGGCGAATGGCCAAGTAAAAAACACATTTGTTTTTGAGCCCTGTTGTATTGCATAACTTTATCTCTCATTGAAACAGGGACTCTGATAACCTGTGATTTATTGCCAATGCCTCTGGCTATACTCTGCCTTATTCGGTAAATGGCATAACTTGAGAAGCGAAATCCCTTTTTCCAGTCATAGCAATCAACAGCTTTCATTAGCCCCAATGAGCCCTCCTGAACAAGATCTTGAAAAGTCATATCTCCTACTGGGCATGAGAAAAACATTGACCTCGCCAACCAATGGACTAACCTGATGTTGCTTTCCACAATCTTTTTTTTAATTTGCTCAGCTTCCCGAAATTTCTTTTCTTTTTCCAGCTTCTCTTTTTCCTGAAATAACTTTATCATCTCCTTATGGCTTAGAACAGCACATTCTTTAGGATACCTTTTATTTAAATCAAACCTCCTTTTGTTTTGTAAAAGAGCATCCATTAGATTACCTCCTTTCAAATCTAATGTTTTGATATGTCTATAATAACATTATTATTCTTAATTGTAAAGGATAAAAGAAAAACATGATCTCCCCAGTAAAGTTTGCCTTGAATGTCGCTACCACAGTCAGAATAGATAATTATACTTTTTGAACATTCAATACTTTAATTGGCTCTTAACAAAGAGCAAATCTTCGGGATAAGTTACTTTTATATTTTTGAAATTTGCTGGCACTATCTTCACTCTCTTTCCTAACCTTTCTATTAAAGAAACATCGTCTGTGCCCCTAAATTTCTCTTTTAATGCTTTTTCGAAAGCTTGTTTTGCTAAACTGTATTCAATAGCTTGAGGAGTTTGGGCTAAAAAAACCTTTTTTCTATCAATAGTTCTAATAATAAATCTATTTTCAGTCACTTCTTTTATGGTGTCTTTGGCTGGTTGGCCAAGCGCAGCTGCTTTGTATTTTTGGGCTGCTTGAATTACCTTGGTAATTTCATTTTGGGAAATCAAAGGGTTGCAACCGTTATGAAACAAAATCAAATCTCTGGATTTAATTCCTAAATTTTCTGCCATTTTTAAACCATTAAAGGCAGAAGCTTGGCGGCTTTTTCCTCCTTTAACTATCGCGGCTATTTTTTTAAATTTATACTTTTTGATTAACGACAAAAATTTCGGCAAGTCAGCTTTTTTAATAACGAGAATTATTTTTTCAATCTGAGGATGTTTTTCAAAAGCCAAAATTGTATAAAAAATCAAAGGTTTTTTCTTAATCTGATAGAAAATTTTATCAATTCCTCCCATTCTTCCACCATCACCAGCGGCTAAAATAATAGCTAAATTCACCCTATTAGAAATTTTTGATATTTTTTTCATAATTTTAGCTCCCCCATAAAAATACAATTTGAATACTATTTTTTATTTTTTGATAGTTTTGTAATTATTTTTTTGAGAATTTCTTCTGTTTCTTCCTTATGTAAATAACCTTCTTTAGCGTAATTACTCACTATTGGTACAATAAAAATATCTTTAAATACTTCTCCTCCTTCTCTAAGAGTTGAAATTTTTTTCTTAAACTTTGTTAACGAATAACAAGGCGTAATGCCTGATGATAAAGAATTAACTATTGACAATAAACTACTGGTGATAATAAAATTTTTAATCAATATAGCTTGATAAATAATAATTGTGGCTTTATAGGGTTGAGAAATTTTAGGCAAAGGATCGTATCTATCGTCAAAGCCGCCTCCTCCTCCAACTCCGGAGGATTTTTGAGATGATGGTTTTGGTTTGGGCGGCGGCGAAGAATTTTTGCTTTCCATATAAATAACATCGCAATCCAAGTATTTTCCTTGTTTATATCGAACTCCGGAGCTTACAAGCTCTTTTTTTATTTTAGGCATCTCTTTCTCTTGGATATTTTTTAATTCAGATTGCATTCTTTTTATCCCCGGTTTTGCTTTTTTGATTTCTTCAAACACTGGTCCCATTTTTTCCAATTGCTCTTTGGGCACATATTTTTCCAGAAACTCCTTAGATGTATATTTATCAAAATCCTTTATGTATTGATATATGGTTAAATTTTTTTTCATATTTTATTAAACTATTAGGTTTATTTTCTCCTTAATGACCGGCCACTGCATTAAGAATAACATTTTTCCCCTTTTATTTAAAATTTCTTTTAGCATATTTTTAATTAATTTTTGGAGTTGGAGTTTTTGGGTTGTGAATAATTTCCTCTTGACTTATTATAATTTAATATGATATATTTAATTATCCATACGAAAAAGCACTTCCTTGGGTTTTGTCCTTCGGCAGTGCTTTTTCATTTATATTGAAGTTTTTTCCGCAAGTTATCCATAAAAATTTTATGAAAGTTCAACTCCGATAAAAATGCAAAATTGTTTTCTTTATACTTCATAAATCGAAACCATTTAAGTTATTCTCAATTTCATTTTTAATTAGTTTTTCGACTTTTTGGTTAGATTGAGCTTGTGGATAAATACCCTTGACTTATCTTTATAGTTTACTATATACTGAGATTGTAGCGGAAACGTTACCCCTGCCTATGGGATATTAGGATTGTATTTATGCCTCCTGGCGCAAGCCAGGAGTGCTTTTATTTTGGGGTAGATATTCCAATAGATCTTTCAAGGGGTCTGCGGGAATAAAAAGATCTGAATTACACCTTAACTCATCGCTTGCAAAATCACGCGCACAGATAGTAATTACATTCTTTTTCTTTGATTTAAGATGCCGTAACAAGTAATCAAAATCACTATCCCCCGACCAGAGGAAAGCGGTGTCATATCTCTCAATTTTGAGAATCATATCCATTGCCATCTCTATATCGAAATTACATTTATTAATCCTTCCAAGAAATTTTCCCTTATCATCAAAGTTATCGATTTCTTTGATATCTTTTGTGCGTACTACAAAGCCGGCTTTTCTTGCTTTATCGATTCTATAGATTGATTGTCTAAATTTAATATTGAATGGGTTCTCAACCGGTAGTAAAGGATATTCTTTATAATGACCGTAATAAAAGAATTTTTTCTGCGGTTTCACCAATCCGCAGATGTCGGCAATTTTCTGAATATCAATTTCTTTTTTAAGATATTCTTTATTCTCTTGGGGCCAAAAAGTCTTTGCCCAATGGCGAACATTGCTAAAATCAATGAATGCAAAAATTCTTCCATAACTGACCGGGTCAAAAAGATAATAATTTCTTTTTAAATCCTGTAAATCCATAGTATGCGCTTAATTATTCTCCTAATTTTTTGTTGGCCAATTAGTCATTTTAAAATCCTCAATTTTTAAGATATGCCCTAATTTTTTCTGTGGCTATTTCTATTTTCTGCTTGAAATTTTTTTGGGTTTTACCTTGACCAATTGGAAATGGCGCAATAACACAATTAATTCCTTTCATCTTGATGATTTTTTTACTCTCTACAATCTCCTTATATTGTAAATGATTATCTAAAACTTTCAATGGAACACCTCCTAAAAGAATCAACAAATCAGGATTACAAAATTCTATCTCTTCTTTTAATAATTTTGGGTTAATCCTTTATTAAAATCTCTCTTCTTCTTCCATGAATTGATATTATACACCTTGATGCTTTAAGATTTTTTTAGACATAATTTTATTTCTTAATTA
Source organism: uncultured Candidatus Saccharibacteria bacterium (assembly GCA_964549875.1). GTDB lineage: Bacteria > Patescibacteriota > Minisyncoccia > UBA6257 > UBA6257 > JAQTTC01. Next base: position 6,240 of record CAZJVL010000002.1, on the reverse strand, counting down.
GTTTTTTAACTTTTTGGGTTGATTTTTAATAAATTAACACATTAACAACTTGAACAACTTGCGATATCGTTAAAGTTCATTCTTCATCAGGGAATTTTCTTTTTCTTTAACAAATTCAATGGGTATGTTTGTATATTCTTGTTTTAAATTATTTATATAAATGAAATGAGATTCCATGGGAAATAATGCGTATTGGATTTATTGTCTTAATCTAAATCTTAAGGCAAACATTGCCAATACAATTAAGTGCCCACATTCCATTTACACTCTTATAGCCTTACTCCTCCGCTATTGGTAGTCTTTTACCATTAAGTATCTGCACCCCATTTGTATTCTTATAAACAGAGGGATAATTATAAGGTCTACACGTTCCATCTTGACAGGTATAGCTATTGGGACAATTACAAGGTTTACACATTCCGTCTTGACAAGTATAGTCGTTTTTGCAAGTAATAACTTCTTCTTGTACTTTATCATGGTAGCAATAATATTCTCTTAAATGGTTAGGATCGATGCAACTATCTGTATATGATTGCCCATTATATACAACAGTTCCTTTAACATCTTCATTTTTCCCTTCTTCATCAATACAATTTCTATAGCAATCTAATTTAATAATTTTTTCATTATTATCTTCATTATCTTCTTTTACTTGATTTAAATAGTCAACTCTAATTTTTAGAGTATGGCTACCTGATGTCGTGCAAGTATAATGTACATTAAATATATGACTGTCTCCATTTCCTAATTCAATATTTTTTGAGAATATTAAGTAGTTAGAATTATCGATAACAATAGTGCCATGAGATTCAGCTAAATATTGTCCAATATTTTTTTCCGTAATTGAAATTATATTTTCTTGGTAGATATTAACAAGGGCTGATTGATTGTCTAATTCTGTATTATTCACTTTTATATCACCGATAGTTAGGTCAATAAAAGGAGTTGTAACTGTTGTAATTGTGGTAGGAGGTAATTGGATTGTAGTAGTTGGCGATTGAGTAGTAGTTGTAGTATTTGATGAAATTGTTGTTGAAGCTGTTGTTATATTATTCAATGTAGTTGTTGTAGTAGATAGTGCAGCAGCAGAAGTTGTAATTGTTTTTGATTTTATCGTTGTAGTTGTTGTATTTACTACTGTAGTACTAACAGTGGTAGTTTCTTCACATGGTTCTTCCCAAATCCTCAAACACTTTTCTTTTGGTTCACACCAAGAATAACCTGCGGCTATTAAACAACCATGAGAATCTGTTTCACCGCCAATAGGTTTAAGTTCTCTGTTCTTCGTATATACATAACCACCAATACCAGTTGTAGTTATAATTGCTATAATTGCTATGATAGCAATAGATGTAAATCCTTTTTTAGACATAATTTTACTTTTCAATTAATTCTTTGATTTTTGGACTAGTTTTAATATTCAAAATTTAAATTGTTTTCTCTTAATTTATGGAAGTTCAACTCCGATAAAAACAACTCCGATAAAAAAGCATATTTTTAATTAATTATACTATTTTCTCTGTATAAGTGCATTTAGGATAATTTGAACAACCTAAAAATTGGCCATATTTGCCGTTTCTAACAACGAGTTTATTGCCGCAGCGTGGACAGATGTTTATAGTGGTTTTTATTTTTTCTGCTTCTTTCTTTGCTAATTTAATATATTGAATTAATTTAAAACCATCAATTAATTCAATTGGTTTATCTTCAGCAAACTTTTCTGCTTCTAAAGTAAATTTATTAGTAGTAATAAAAAATCCTTTGGCTTGAGCCAGCTGATCTGCAATTGCGCCATAAAAATCTCTCACTGCTCCGACCCCAACTTCTTGAGTAATAAACTTTTTACACTGAATATAATGTTTAATTCCATTCTTTTCTGCAATAATATCAATACCTTGATCATAAGGACCGCCACTAACAGTGGTCTGATAGCCTAACTTACAAAACAGATCTGCGATATATCTTTCAAATTCATCAGGAGTCAGCTTTCTTAATTCATTAAGTAATTCTCTATCAGATAACCATTTAGTGCCTCGTTTTAATCTAATTTTTTTTGCTATAACTGCAATAACTAATAACCCAATTAATACCACTAATCCATAAAACACTCCCCTCCAAAAACTCTCTTTATTAGTAAACCATAACGCACATAAATAAATGACGTATACCGGAATTAGCATTTCAATAATATCAAAAAATATATCTAATAATGATTCTTTACGTTTGGCCATATTTCTTCCAAAATTGTGTAAGTTTTTTTATAATTTTTCTTCTAATTCTTGCGCGATAAAATGACGATAAGCGCAATATTCGCAATTATCACTAGGAACAGGAATAGTTTCAGAATCCAAACATTCTTTAATTTTAAAAATGGTTGGCTCCACCCAAGAATCATCTCCTTCGTAAGGCAGAATAGTGCTTTTAAATTCTAATTTACCATCAAATTTTGGTAAATTTTTCAAAGCATTAACATAAACAAAATAGGCAGTCTGAGAAACTGGAAAGCTCATTTGCCTAAAAATCCACTGATAAATTTCTACCTGTCTTTTGTAACCCTCCTTATATTCCCCATCTAAAGACACCTCTCCCTCAATACTGGTTGATTTATAATCAACAATATGAAGTTCTTTAGTTTGATTATTAAGCCAAATGTCGTCGATGGCGCCGGTAATTTTAAAATTAGTAGGAGCATGAATCACTGAAGCGCCTGAACGATTATTTTGCCAGACAGGCAAATCAGGATGATTATAAGGTACGGCATCAATTTTGTATTCCTTCATTAGAGCATGCCTTTCTCCATTTTTTCTTAAAATATCAAATTCGCTTTTTAATAATTTATCTACGGCACTATTAAGAGTCCAACTAGGCATACTGGGCCTGCCTAAACCTAATCTTTTATCTAAATAAAAACAGCGAGGGCATTCTATAAACATCTCAATAGCAGATCTGCTGATATTAAAAGGCTCTTTACTATGAGAATCATACAAATTGTTTTCTCTTTTAGCGTATTTATTCATCCTAATATAAATTTAATTTATGGAAGTTCAACTCCGATAAAATTTTTTTTAATGCTTCGTTATAAAAAGGCAAACCTATTAGTTAAAATTGTTTATTTTCAGCATTCATGCCAGCATCAGCTGGCACGCCGCCTCAAAATGACTAATTTTTCAATTTTAATCTAAAACTGCCAGCGACATCGGAGAATGTTTTCTGATATTCCGTCCAAGTGCTTTGAAGAGTGTTAAAGGACATTACCCAGACATCGTCGCCCGCGCCTTTAACTGCTACCATTAAAATCTTAAAGTTCACTCCCTGCTGAGTAAAACTTGCCTCAAACGCCCGCGCCGGTTTGTCGTTTATAGTCGTATCATGTTCTTGCGCGAAAACAACGCCGGAAATTGTTTGCTGCAGCTGGCTTTTGACGCTCTGCAAATATTCGCTCAAACTTTTTCCTTGTAGTGTATCATAGCTTACAGCAAAATAACTTCTGAAATTAATCTTTTGAGCCGCGGGGTCAGTAAGTTGCTCGTCGGCCTTAACGGCCATTGCTGAAGCTCCCATTGCGGGCGCAGTTTTCCGCCAACCTTCGGGAAGGCTAATTTCAAAGTCATCAGTCACTAATTTACTTTGCGACTGCTCGGAGTTTGTTTGATTATTAGCCTCTGATTGACTCGGTGGTGTGATATTTTCAACGGAATTGACGGGTACTTTATTTTTCTGAATGAAATAAAAACTGATTCCCGCCGCTACGGCGACGACTACGATGATTAAAACGATAATTGCAATTTTATTCTTCATAGTTTTATGATTATTAATTTTATAATACGACTTTTAGTTTTCAAAGAATCGATACCTAACCGAATTAACGCTGCCCCCAATACTAGGACCCACACCCACCATAGCCCTTTAATTATGTCCCAAAATGGTTTAATTATCTCAAGCCAACTTATTCCAAGCATATTTATTTCTTTGCCCCGTTAGAAATATTTTATTTATTCTCGGGATTAATTAATTTTTCGACTTTTTGCTTTGTTAATTAATATTCTCACGTTCTCGAGAATATTAGAATGTTAATAACTAGGTTTTTACTCGTCATTTTTGAGTCTGGTTTTATACATTTTAAGCCATTCTTTTGATAAAGGCCAATCTTTAAATTTATCGCATGGAAATTTTTCACAATCTTTAGAACAAACACTCATCTTTTTCTCAACCGCGCATTCTAAAACAGGACAATTAGCATTAATACTTTTTAAAAATTCCACCCCCTCTTTTGTTTTATCACAGCCGGGGCAAATACCTTTTATAAAAAGGCCACAACTTGAACAACAAATTCCACAAGCCCCAATTTTTATTTCTTTGCTATTTTCCATAAATTTATTTTCAATTAATTCTTTGATTTTTGGATTAGTTTTAATATTCAAAATTTAAATTATTTTCGCGTTTAGTGTATTTATTCATCCTAATATAAATTGAATTTATGGAAGTTCAACTCCGATAAAAAATTCTTTCAATACACCACTTTTTCCTTTTTCTAAAATCTTCTCTGCTTCGACTTTTTGCTCTAAATCATCTTTGCATGCAATTCTTTTTAATTCCTCATCAGTAAAAAATCTAAATGTTTTAAGACTTTCTAACGCCCCTTATTATAATTATATGACTGCTCTATTAAGGTCATTGCATACTGCAAATCTTTTATATCTTTTACAACAAACTTTTTAAGATTTTTTGCCCAACCATAACTTTCAGGAAAACTCTTTGCCATTTTTTTGGGATCTTTTAACTTTTTATTTGGAATTAAAATACTCACTTGCAATTTTGATTTATAAACCTCTATTGCTGAAAAGTTTATATGTTCTGAACCTATTTTATATCCAATATAAAATTTTTGGGGGTGCTCTGTTATATTTTCTGCTAAGGCAAAAATTCTTTTCCTTAATTCATCAAATAATTCTTTTGTTTTTTCATCAGCTTTATTACGATGAAATTCTATATCATAAGTTTTTATTTCTCTACTAACTCTTTCAATTTCTCTGGTTCCCTTAATATTTTTTATGGATTCCTGAGTAGCGAATGGTTTAAGATGGCTATAAAGAATAAGATTATTCTCATACAACTTAACTTCCCAAAGCTCTATTGGTAAATCTTTAAAACCAAGTGCTCCCTGCTGATAAGATGTAAATGATCCGGCAATAAAAATTACTCTGGATTGAGACCAATCAACATTTTTTCTGTTTAAGTTTTTATTCATTTTTTCATTGTATTCTAGAATAAAATCAGATTTATTATTAAGCATCAATGAAAGATAATTAAACCCTTGATCTATTACACTAAAACTTTGATTTCTTTTATATTCAATAATAACAAAACTTTTATCCTCCGGATCGAAAGCCAGTGTATCAATAAAAAAATTCTGAATATTAAATTCACTACATACAAACTCAAGCCCGAAAATCTTTTCTAAATTCTGTTCAGTCAATCGTTGGATATCTCTTTCTAAATTAATAGATTTTTCGTCAATCAGCCCTAGTTTTTGACGATTTATTTTAAATAATGGCATATTTTTAAAAAAATTTATTTATAATTCTCCTTTAAAAGATTTATTTAAAACACTGTCAAACAGTTCTTAAAGTTTTCGTTATAATTTTATTTTTAATTAATTTTTTGAGGTTTTGGTTAAATTATTTCCTTTTACCATTCTTTCTGCCAGCTTGATTTGGAACTCTTGGCCCAGGGCTTATGATTGTTTTTGCGCTACCAACATTTTTCAACTTTTTTACCAATTGAGCCATGGGAACATTCATTTCTTTACTTTTTTTGAATAATGCAACGATCTCGTCGCCGGAAAGGGTTTTTCCCGGTTCAACCTCAATAAAAGTTTGAACACTATAGACACCATCTTTTTGATCATCTGCCCTTGTCATAGAGCTTAATAATTTTTCTGGATCGGAAACATCGGTCATCTCTTGCATTCCTGCGCCATAAGCATGTGTATAGGTGGCTTTTTCTTCTGTTCCAAGAATGATAGGAAGACAAAAAAGATCTTCCTTAGTAAAAGGTATATGGAAATTCGAATAACCTATAAAAGAACGGTTATCAATTCGCATTTGAAAGTGATAATGTGGAAATCGTCCGTAAAAACTAAATTTGTGACCAGTAAGATCGCCGTCTGCACAAGAGAATGACCATTCGAGATTTTTATATTTGATTGTATATTCAAAAATTTTTTCTGGATTTTTTTCT
>CAZJVL010000001.1:0-28343 GCA_964549875.1 uncultured Candidatus Saccharibacteria bacterium | reverse complement strand
TGAAGATATTGCGGAGTGTCTTTTATCCAGAGGCGCATAGTAATAAAAAAGTTTAAAGGTTTAAATAAATAAAGGTTTAAAAGTATAAAAGTTTAAAAGTTTAAATAAAGGTTTAAGGGTTTAAAGGTTTAAGTAATGATATTGTATGATAAAAAACTAATTAAAGCAAATTGCCGATTAGATGAAAATTATTTTTTTTCCTTAAATCGGATTGTTCCTTCTAAATCGGTGCGCAAAATTTTAGCTCCTATCTGCGTCAAACGGTTTAGAGTATCGGCATGAGGATGGCCATAACTATTATTGCCAACCTCAATCACTGCAAAATGGGGTTTAAATGCTTCAAGAAACTGCCAAGAAGAAGAATAAGAGGAACCATGATGAGCCACTTTTAAAATCCTTAATTTGTTATTTTCCGACAATAAGGGCAAAATTTCTTTTTCTTGAACAGCGCTGATATCACCAAGAAAAAGAAAATAATTTCCCCCAAGATCTAAAGAAACTACCGAACTAAATTTATTAGGATCTTCAGCTGAAGAAACCATCGCCTTGGGATAAAGCACAAAAAGATTGTCATTTTCCAAAATAGCTTTCGTCCCCTTTATCCCCTGAATAACTAAAATATCTTTCTTTGCTAATTCTTGAAGCAATTTTTGATACAAAGAATCAGGATAAGATAAGTTATTAAGCATTACTGCTCGGACATTAAATCTTCTAAGCACCTCAAACAAACCATTAAAATGGTCTTTGTTAGGATGGGAAAGAATAAATAAGTCAATAGTGCGGTCAAAAAAAGGAAGAGACGCATCCAAAGCAGAGATAACGCTTATATCAGGGCCCGCATCTATTAAGATATTTCCTGACCGCGTTTGAATTAGCTCAGCGTCTCCTTGGCCAACATCAAGAAAACTTACCTCTCCTTTTTCCAAAAAGAGATAATCAAAAATAATCCAAAAAGTGAAAAAATTGACACAGATAAGAATTATTAAAAGATATTTGCGAAGTTTGTTCATAGAGTTGTTGCAATCTTATTATGCAAATTATACGAATTGTTTAAAAAATTGAAAGTTTCAAGTTCCATATTTCAAGTTCTTTTACGGATGTAGAAAAACAAAAAAATATAATAAGGGACAATCAACCAACGCAAAAGAGAAGGAATATAAATCTCTGCCCCAGGCAAGGCGGCACAATAAGAGATTATTTTGAGAAGATAAGTCATCATAAAGTTAAGCCAAAATCCGAAAAATAATCCCAAAGGATAAATTAAAAATGAAAAAAGGGCAGTTATAAATCCCCCGACCATTATTAAAGAAACAAAAGGAATAACTAAAACATTAGTTAAAGGAGCAATCAAAGAAACATTTTGAGTTTTGAAGGTAAGCCAAGGAACAACTAAAGCCATCGCTGAAAAGCAACAAAGCGTCGTTTGTTTAAAAATCTGCGCTGCCCAATTATGAAAAAAATCTTGCTGCCAAAAAGGAGCGCGATTCCACAAAGGATAAAACAATAATATGCCGGCTGTGGCTAAAAAGGAAAGTTGAAAGCCTAAATCCAGAAAAAGCAGAAAAGGATTAAACCAAACCATAATTAATCCTGCCAAAAGCAAAGCATTAAAAGAATTATAAAGACGGAAATTAAAACGGGACAAAACCAGTAAAAAAGCCATTATTGCCGCCCGAATAATAGATGGGGTTAAACCAGCCATAAAAGAAAATCCTAATATAAACAATCCCGAAAGGATAAAATTTAAAAGATTTCCCAAGCAAAAAACACCCAAAAGAGCGAAAAGCATTTGAGTAATAATAGATAAATGCAACCCCGAAGCAACAATGATATGAGAAACGCCTGATTTTTGAATTTCTTCTTCCAAAGAAACCGTTAAATTATGCTTACCGCCAAACATAATACTTGCCAAAAGGCTTACCTGAGGTTCAGGAATAACTTTCTGAAGTAAATGGATTATTTTGTTTTTAAAAGAAAGCGCAATTTTTTTAAAAGAAAACCTGCCTGAAGCGACTAATTCTATCTTCGGGTAACTCATTTTAGCAGAAACTAAAATGGAACTATAAGAGCGAAACTCCTGTAAAGGTTGAATTTTACCTTTAATTTTTAAGATATCTCCATATTGATAAACCGGAAATCTTTCGGTATTAATAACGATATGAGGAATAAGAATCCTTTGATAATTGGTTTTTAAAATCGGCTCAGCTATAATAGGAGCTTCAATCTCAATTTGTTTTTCCTCTTTAATAGCTGACTGATTTAATTTGTCCCTAAAAGAGAAATAACGATATTGCCCTAACAAAAAACTTAGCCATATCAAAAGCAAAATAGCGTATCGCTGTTTTCGCGAACAAGAAGACAATCGCGGTCTCAAAAATAAGAGATAAACAAGTAAACTGATAATTAAGACCAGCCAAAAAGAAAAAGAAAAATAACGGGACAAAATTATGCCTATTAAAAAAGACGCCCCACATTGACGGAAAACTCTAGAGAAAGAGAGCGTCATAACAAATTAAAAATGAACAATTTTTAGCGAAGACTGCATTCAGAAAAATATGGTTTTATTTGTTTTAATAAATCCTGTGTTATTTGTTCTGACCAAGGTTGAATATTTTTAAATTTTTTCTCTAAAACTTTGTTGTTTTTAAAACGTTGAAGGTAATAACGAGAAGCCGGTTTAATCCAATTAACTATATCCAGAATATCTTTTTCGGTGAGAATTTCTGGCGCTAAAGTTGTTCGAAACTCATAATCAATTTGGCTTCCTTTGATGATTTGGATACTTTGATTAATAGCTTCAACAACCATCTGCCCTTTGGTAAAAAGATTATACTTTAATGGCGGAGCTTTAATATCCATAGCGATCCAATCAACTAATTTATCCTCAATTAATCTTTTTAAAACTTCAGGATAAGAGCCATTAGTATCCAGTTTTACCAAAAAACCCAAGTTTTTTACTTTGCGGATAAAATCCGACAAATCTGGATGAATTGTTGGCTCTCCGCCAGTAATACATAGCCCTTCTAAAAACCCTTTGTGTTTTTCTAAAAAATTAATAACTTCTTTTTCCGAAATTCTTGGCTGTTGATTTATTAATGCTGGCAGAACCAATTCAGGGTTATGGCAATAAGGACAACGGAAATTACAGCCCAAAGTAAAAACTGTCGCTGCAACTTTTCCCGGAAAATCAACCAGTGTTGTTTTTTGTAAACCGCCAAAAAGCATAAAATTAACTTACAACTTTTGCTATTTTAGCTTTATATTTTAAATGTTTTCCGCTGGCTAAATTCTTCTTGTTTTCCTTTATGCCACTGCTGAACCGGCCTGAGGTAACCCACTACTCGCGAATAAACCTCACAGGGCTGCTCAATAGTGCATTTGGGGCAAATAAAATGCTCTCCAGCGATATAGCCGTGAGTCGGGCAGATAGAAAAAGTTGGCGTCAAGGTAAAATAAGGAAGACGGAACTTTTCAAAAACAAGTTTAATCAAGGATTTTACTGCCTCAGGATCTGAAATTGCTTCACCCAAAAAAGCATGGAAAACAGTCCCTCCTGAATATTTAGTTTGGAGTTCGTCTTGTAGTTTTAAAGCTTCAAATAAATCATCAGTATAATTTACCGGCAATTGGGTGGAATTCGTATAATAAGGTTCTTTTTCGCCGGCAGTAATAATATCAGGAAAGTCCTGCTTATCCTTAAGGGCAAGACGATAAGAGGTGCCTTCAGCTGGCGTTGCCTCTAAATTATATAAATTCCCGGTTTCTTCTTGATACTTGACAAGATTCTCTCGCATAAAATCAAGGACCTCAGAAGCAAAAGCCACGCCTTTTTTATTGCCTATATCTATACCCAAAAAATTAAGCAGCGCCTCATTCATCCCTATTAACCCGATAGTAGAAAAATGATTTCCCCAATAACTTCCTCTCATCTTCTTAACATTGGCAAGATAATACTTGGCATAAGGATAAAGCCCTTTTTCTGTCCAATCTTCCAAAACTTTTCTTTTTACTTCTAAACTTGTTTTCGCTAACCCCATTATATGGGTTAATTGTTGGAAAAATTCTTTTTTGGTCTTTGATAAATATGCCAAACGGGGTAAATTAATAGTAACGACGCCAATAGAATTACCACACCAACTTACCTTACCATTTCTTCTGACAAATAAGGTGTGGTTTAAGACTTCGCAACAATAAACTTTCCCTTTATAATAAACCTTTCTAAGGTTAGATGGCCGTAAGCGGTAATGAAGTGCTTTCTGAACACCAATGTTATAAAGAGTACTAGCTTTAATTTCCCTTCCTTTAATTTTACTAACTTTGTTTTTCTGTTCGGTTAAGGTTCCTAACCATCCTAATTTTAGAATTATTTCTTGGAGGTCATTAGCTAATTTTTTAGAGGTAGTCCAATAATTTATCTGGCCAGTTGTTTTTCTTATATGACCATCCCCCTTTACCAACCAATCAAAAAGAATCTTCAATTGCCTTTTGTTTAATTCTTTAATCTCTGGAGGAATAAATTTTACGTATCTATTTCCAAATTGTTTCAAATAGCTCCAAAGCTGCTTATTACAAATAATAAAGTGGCTATCTCTCTCAATATAATAATGAAATGGTAACTTATCCAGAACTTCTTTAATTTCTTCTCGATTTTGCTTATTTACTTGAGTAATAATTACTCGATAGCCGTGTCTTTTAGCGATTTTCTCATTATCTATACAACCTTCTGCTAACCAAATACCAAAGAACTTTAACCAATAATCCATTTTAATTTTCAAAGCATTTCTTACTACTTGATAAAGAGTTCTCCCCTGTCTTCCGTATTTAGTAAATTCTATAGGTGGCAAAATAAACCACTCTTTTTCTTCCCCTTCCCATAGGGACTGCTTGGGAATGCGGTGATTATTAAAATCAAAATTTTTAGCCTCAACAAACTTTCTTTTTTCGCTTATTACTTGATCAACTACCATTCTATGATTTGGCGTCACAAATAAATCTAAAGACCTTGTTTGGAAATGATACATCTCTCCCTCGTAATCATATTGAAAAACCTTAATTGGTTTGTGTAACTCTATTCTATTGTCTTCGGTTAAAGTGAATAATTCATCGTTTTTGTTTAAATCTCTAAAAAATTTCCAACCGTTTTTAGTTAAAACTTCAGTTTTTTCATCATAACAGCCAGTTAGCGGATTAGCCCCAAACAAACCGCCTCCGCGTTTATAAAGCTCACGATTATCAAGGCGAAGCCGGCAACACATTGACCTTGCGTCTTCAGGCGTCATATCAGAATTAATGTAATTTGAAAAATAGGCAAGGCCATATTTCGCGGTCATCTTCCAAATCCCGTCATAGTTAGGATCCCTCCAATCAAAATCTTTAGTAATGTTATAAGTGGGAATCGGAAATGTAAACACTCTGCCGCTAGCATCGCCATCAGTATAAACTTCGCAAAGCGCCTGATTGAGAATATCCATTTCCTTTTGAAAATCTTTATAGGTCTCTTTTTGTGGTTGACCGCCAATTATAACCGGCAGGTCTCTGAAATGATTTGGAACTTTTAAATCTAGTGTAATATTCTCAAAAGGAGTATTGCCGGTGATAAAAACTTTACCTTGGCGTCGGGCAATAACTGTTTCATTCTCCGTATGAACTGACCATATTACTCCTTTATAATTAATTTTTTTTATTTTTTGGATATAAGTTTCTGAATGTTTAATAATTCTTAAAACATATATGTTTTTTTTGCCAATAGTGGGTTTTCTTTCTAAAACAGTAAAGCCATATCCGGCGTTAATAATTATTCTTTGCAATCCGTCTAATAAATTCATTTCTGTAGTGGATATCTTGCACTCTTCAGAACCATCTCCGCGAAGATATGTCTCTAAAAATAATCTTGACTGTCTCTGGCTAAGATTGGTTAAAATTTCTGGAATAAAATGGACATTTTCCTTTGAACCAAACCATTGATGAATAATTTTAGAACTCTCAGCGTTTAACCTTATTCTACAAACATCATCGCCTAAAGCCGCTGTTTTATATTCTAAATATTTAAATTTAAAATATTTTAATAAATCAACTATCTGTTTATAATTTTTTCTGTTTTTAGCTTTAGATTGATATATAGAAACTCTGTAGGAACTGCGATATTTTGATTTTTTTTCAATTGTTCCTTCGCTAATAATCCAAGCCATTAATCTGATTTGTTCATCGCTTAGTTTTGCATCTGGTTTTATATTTTCCCCAGCAATAGGAACTATAAAGGGAGATTTTAATTTCATTACTTCTTCTATTGGCTCTAAACTATATTCTTCAGCATAAAATTTTCTTCTTACTACACGATGTTTTGGAGAAATAAGTTGATTCTGTATTCGATTACACAAAGAATACATTATTCCTTGATATCTCTTTTTAAATACATAACTAACTTTTTTATTTTCTAATGCTTTGGTTTTTAAATTAAAAGTGGTAATTGTATCTCCTTTTTTAACTTCCTGATAATTTTTCCAACCACTGGGAGTTAATATTTCTGTGTCCTGTGAAATACATTGGAACCCTACCCGAGTTGGAACATTGCAGTTAAAAAGAAATTCCTGTAAAGATTGTTTTACTTCTTTTAACGTTAAATTATCATAACGAATAAACGGACTTAAAAGAGTGTCAAAGTTAGAAAAGGCCTGAGCTCCAGCTCCTTCTCCTTGAAGGGTATAAAAAAAATTAACCACCTGTCCCAAAGCAGAACCAAAATGTTTTGGTGGTTTTGATTGAATCTTTCCAAAAACCCCTCCAAACCCTTTTGCAAGAAGGTCGTATAAATCCCAGCCGCAGCAATAAGTGGCTAAAATATCTAAATTATGAATATGAAAATCCCCTCTCTCTACTGCTTCTTTTACCTCTTTGGGATAGATCTTTCTTAACCAATATTTTTTAGCCACATAAGCAGAGACATAATGATTCAATCCTTGCAAAGAAAAAGCCATATTGCTATTTTCTTTCACCTGCCAATCTTTCTCGTTTAGATATTCATCCACTAAACTTACTGCTTCTTCAGAAACAATACGGCTTTCTCTTAATTTTCTTCTCTGCTCCCGATATAAGATATACGCCTTTGAAGTTTCAATTAAATTTTCCAAAATTAAAACCTCTTCAACAATATCTTGTATTTCCTCAACTGAAGGGATCTCTCCCTTTTTAAACCTTCTATTGAGAATCCTAATAACTCGATTTGATAACTCCCGAGACAAGGTTTTCCCCCCTTCATCTGTCGCTGTTAAAGCTTTATAAATAGCTTCTTCTATTTTTTTCTTCTCAAAAGGCACTATTTCGCCAGTTCTTTTTCTGACCTCTTTTAAATGGTTATGAAATTTTTTTTGAGGAGACATAAAAAAATAAATTTAAAAATCAAAATGAAAAATGAGTATTAAATTACAAATTACAAATTTCAAATTCCAAATGAATTACAAATTACAAATTACAAATTACAAACAGTTTGTATTTTGTTTCTTGTATCTTGTTTGTATCTTGTATCTTGTAATTTGTTTCTTGTTACCGTGTAAATTAAAAATTGAAAATTGATTGAAAATTGTAAATTGTAAATTAAAAAATTGATTTATACAGTATACAGATTTTTATTCTTCGTTTTCTTTTTTCTTTTTCCTCCTCAAAAAAGCAGGAATTTCAAATTCTTCTTTTTGTTCTTCTTGTTCTTTCTCTATTCCATCTGGCTCTTTATTAATAGGAACCTTAATTTCTAAAGGCAGTGCCGGGCTCAATTCTCGCTGTTCTTCTCCAAAACCCCCGGCAATAACCGTAACTTTAATTTCCCCTTGGTGAAGATCATTATCAAAACTGGTGCCAAAGATTACTTGCCCATCTTTAGCTATTGATTGGGTAATTACCCGGGCGGCATTATGGACTTCTACTAAAGACATATCTTTTGTCCCGGCAACATTAAAAAGGACTCTTTTTGCTCCTTCAATTGAAATATCTAAAAGAGGCGAGGAAATCGCCAACTCTGCCGCTTTTTTAGCTCTATCTTGCCCTTTATAAACTCCGATGCCTAATAAAGCGCTTCCGGCTTCGGTAAGAATTGTCCGGATATTAGCAAAATCTAAATTAATTAAACCGGGATAGGAAATCAAATTAACTATCGCCTCTACTCCCTGCCGCAAAATATCATCAACTTTGCCAAAAGCGTCTAAAATTGACGTTTCTTCACTAATAACGTTAAAAATCCTATCATTGGGAATCGTCACCAAAGCGTCAACTTCATTAAAAAGTTTTTGCCAAGCCTCTTCAGCAATCTCTGTTCTTTTTTCCCCTTCAAAAGCAAAGGGCTTAGTAATGACACCAACAACTAAAGCTCCGGCTTGCTTAGCTAAATTGGCAATTATCGGCGAAGCGCCAGATCCTGTCCCGCCGCCTAATCCACAAGCAAGAAAAATCATATCAGCGCCTTGTAAAACTTGATTAATTTCTTCAATATTTTCTTCTGCTGCTTCTTTTCCTTTTAATGGATCCATTCCTGCTCCCAATCCGCGGCAAGATTCTTTTCCAATTTGAATTTTAAAATCAGATTTTGTATGCTGCAGCCCTTGAATGTCTGTATTGATAGCAATAAAATCCACTCCCTCAAGTCTTTTCTCCTTCATTCTATTAACTACATTACAACCAGCCCCGCCAACGCCGATTATTTTTATACAGATATTCTTATTTAAAAATTCTCTCCTTTCTTTTTTCTCTACTTTTGATTTCGGTTTTTGTTTCCTTTGCGATTTTACTCTTTTCGCCGGCTTAACTTTTTTAAAAACTTTCTCTTTATGCTCTTTATTCTCTTTATTCTCTTTATTCTCTTTATTTTTTATATTTTTTTTATTTTTCTTTTCCATAATGTCATTAATAAATTAAATAGAAAAAGTGTTTTTATTTTTCTTTTCCATAATGTCATTAATAAATTAAATAGAAAAAGTGTTTTTAAAAAAGCGAGTTATCTTTTTCCAAGCCCCTGTCTCTAACGGCGAAAAACCTTCCCTTTGGGTTTGAGTCTTTAAAGCTAACAATCCTAAAACCGATACAAAACTTAAATCCGCTGATTCCTTATACCATTCTATCTCGGGTTTTGCCGCGCGAACTGGAAGTTTTAATCTTTCCTTTGCCAAATCAACAATAAAAGGCATCTTGGCCCCTCCTCCATAAATAACCACACCCCCGGGCAATTTTTCAAATCGGTCTATTTCTTTTAATCTCTTAGCAACTAAATCAAAAATTTCCGAGAGACGAGCTTCTATTATTTCGGCTAAAAATTTCCTATTTACCTTGTCGCCGGCATTATCCTCTTCATAATAAACACCCCAATTTATATCTTCATTTTTAATCACTCTCTTTTTTAAAGCAATGCCCTCATTAATTTTAATTTTTTCTGCTATATCAACACTTGTTTTTAAACCAACAGCAATATCATTAGTGACGGCATTTCCTCCCATCGGAAAAATTTTCAAATCTAAAATCTCATTATTTTCATAGACACAAAGACTGGTGGTGCCGGCGCCTAAATCCAGCGCCATTGCCCCTAAATCCTTGTCTTGAGCATTAAGCGCTATTTCTGCCCCAGCATAGGGAAGAATAAACTTCGGATTAAATTTTACATTAATCATTTCTCCTAGACGATCAAGAGAATGAACAAAAGGAGTAAAAGCATCTATCAAAAGGCACTCAGTTTCTATTTTTAATCCTTTCATTCCCACAGGGTCTTTTACTTTTGCCACCCCATCAACAACATAACTTTTTAAAGCGGTTTGGATTAAACTCCTGTTTGGGGGCAAAGCAAAAGCTTCTGCCGCCTTATTGGCCCTATAAACATCATCCTCACCTATTTCTTGATCAGGTCGAGCAACCACAGCAACTCCTTTTGAAAGACGAGCTTCTAAATGGGGGCCTCCAATGCCAACAATAGCTTCTCTAAAAACAACATTCTTCAGCATCGCCTCTATCTCAGCTATCATTTTATCAAGCTCTTCAGCTGCTTCCTCTAAATTATTAACTACTCCTTCTTTAATGCCTCTGGATTTACGACAAGCTGGTAAAATAATATTCCACCCTTCTTGGGCATCAATTTGAGCAACTAATGCTTTTATATTTGCCGAACCTAAATCTATAGCTAAAATAGGAGAGCTCATATTATTTATTAACTAACCTGAAAATTTTATCTTCTAATCTTTCCATTTTTTGCCGCGTTTCTATCTGCGAGTGATCATAGCCATAAAGATGAAGCAAGCTGTGAATTATTAATTTGCGGTAAAGTGAAATAAGAGGGATATTCAGTTTTTGCGCCTGGGATTTTATCTGCCACGGACAGAGGAATATATCTCCCAACGATTTCTTCTCTCCCCTCAGCCCTAAAGGCAAGTTTTCGGTGAGAGGAAATGAAAGAACAGTAGTAGTTTTATTCTTATGGCGCCAAAACTTATTTAATTGTCTAATAGATTGAGGAGTGATAAAAACTAACGACAGGCTGACTTTATCTTTCTCTTTTAAAATAACTAAAACTTCGTTAATTAATTCTTGGAAAAATCTTTTTGGAGGAATCTTCTCATTAGTCAAATTATATAACAAAATTTCATTTTTTGGAAACATTGTTTTTTAAATAAGTCCTTTCTTTCTCTTCCTTTCTATTTCTTTAAGCACTTTTTGTTTATGGAGCGCCGATAATTTGAGGTCTCTTTTTGTGGGTTTTGGAATATAATATCTTCTTTTTCGAGCTTCTAAAAGAATACCGCTCTTTTTAATAGTTTTGAAAGCGCGGCTCAAAAAAGAACTCATATTTTCCCCTTTTCTTCTTTTAATTGTAATTGCCATATCTTATGAATTATTGAAATTTATTAATTTTTTATTTGCTATTTTGTCTTTGAAGGCGTTTTTTTACCTCCGGAATTATTTTGTCTAAAGGGATGAGCTCCTGAAGGCCTGACCTCATATCCTTTAGAATTATCATACCATCTAAAACCTCCTGCTGTCCAAGAATTAAAACATATTGGACCCCCAATCGATCGGCTGTTTTTAACTGCGACTTCAAACTCTCCTTTCCTAAATTCTCCCCTAAGGGAATATTTTCTTTCCGAAATTGTTCTAAAATTTTAAAAGACATTTTCTTTGCCGGTTCTCCAATTTGAACCAAAAATAATTTTGGAGCTGGGAGCTTTAATTTTTTACCACGCTGAATCATCTCTTGAATCAACCTTTCAACGCCAAAAGCGACACCTGCCGCCGGCTTTTCAAATCCTCCGATTGCTTCCGCCAATTTATCATACCTGCCGCCGCCGCCTAAAGAAATTTTATTTGACTTGCTGTCTAAATAAAATTCAAAAACGGTTTTAGTATAATAATCCAGCCCCCTAACTAAAGTTTTGTCCAAAATATAGGGAATATTTAAATAATCGAGGTAATCCAAAACAGATTTAAAATGATCGCGGCATTCAGAACAAAGGTAATCTAGAATAGACGGAACTTCTTCTTTAACAAGAAAACATTTTTCATTTTTACAATCTAAAACTCTCAAAGGATTCTCTTCTAAACGCCTCCGGCAATCAGAACAAATCTGTTTATTGTGTTTCTTATAATGTCTTTTTATCTCTCTTATATAAAGACGCCGACAATCTAAACAACCAATGCTGTTAATAAGCAGATAAATATCCTTCTTGGGAAAACCTAAAGATTCTAAAAAGACCTTTGAAATGAGAATAATTTCTGCATCTATCGCCGCATCATCTTCACCTATAATTTCGGCGCCTACTTGATAAAACTGACGATAACGTCCGGCTTGGGGTTTTTCGTGGCGGAAAAAAGGACCAAAATAATATAATTTTACCGGTTGTGGCAAGTTAAACATTCCCTTCTCTAAATAAGCCCTCATCACCGGCGCCGTCCCCTCTGGCCGTAAAGCCAATAATTCTTTATTTTCTTTATTTCTCAAAAGATACATTTGTTTTTCAATCATTTCCGTTTTCTTACCGACACCCTTGGCAAATAATTCCGCTTCTTCAAGAAGAGGAGTTTCTATTCTTTGAAAATTGTAAAATTCAAAAATTTTTTTAGCAGTATATAAAACTGAATCATAATACAAGTGATCTTCTGCTAAAATATCCTTCATCCCCCGAAGAGATTGAAAAGACTTGTGCCCTTTTTTCATATTTTTTTAATAGCCATATGCCTCAATCCTTTGAGGAGGAAAAAGACGAAGCCAAACGCGACCAATTATTAAATCTTCTTTTACTGGCCCCCAATTGCGGGAATCATAAGAAGCCAAACGATTATCCCCTAACACAAAATACTCATCAGCGCCAAGGGTTAATTCAAGGTTACCTGAGGTCATTAAACCGCTGGGTAAAAAATCCTCTTCTATCTTTACAAAATCTCCCAAAGGGCTGACAATTGTTATCTGGCCGTCTTTGATGATTATCGTTTCCTCAGGCAAACCGATAATCCTTTTTATATAAAACTGCTCTAGATGATTAGGGGCTTTAAACACAATTATTTCATATCTTTTGGGGTCGCGAAAACGATAAGTTAATTCATCAATAATAAGATAATCCCGAGTGTAGAAATTCGGCTCCATACTACTTCCATGCACTATAAATGGTTGTATTAAAAAATATCTTATAGGAATAACTATAAGGATCGCGATAAAAATCATTTCTAAATTCTCCCAAAAAATTTTCCGCCACATATTTTTAAATATCTTCGGCATAATACCATAATTGAACTCTGAAAGCAAATGTGGTAAATTACTTAAAATGACTTTTCCTTCCAAAAAAATTTCTTTCCTTATTATCATCATCTTAGTGGGGATGGCATCTTTTTTATTTCTTGCTCAAATGCAGCCAAAAGAGTATATCTTTTCTTACAATGCCTCTCAGAATAATTTTGTTGGAAAAACGACCGAGGCCGAAAAGCCCCCTTTGAATATTCTTTTTTTAGGGATTGCCGGCGAGGGCTCCCGAGGACAATTCTTAACAGACGCCATTTTAATAATCCATCTTAATCTCTCACAAAAGAAAATTGCTCTTATCTCCATTCCTCGGGACTTATGGGTTCAAATTCCCAATCGCTCCCAAAAAATTAAAATTAATGGTCTTTATGATTTAGAAAATAAAGATAAACCATTCTCCCAAGCGACAAATTCAAATTTAATAAGACAAAAGATAGAAGAAATCACAGGACTAACCATAAACCATACTGCCATCTTAGAGTTAGAAGGTTTTGGTAAATTGATTGATGCTATTGGCGGTATTGATATCTGGCTAGCAGAGGATATTTCTGACCCTTTGCTGGTCAATCCACATAATCCTTCCGAGATTTTTCATCTTGCCGCTGGCTGGCGTCATTTAGATGGAGATTTAGCTATTAAATTTGTCCGTACTCGTTATGCGCCTGAAGGAGATTTTTATAGAATGCAAAACCAACAACAAATCATTGCTGCCTTAAAAAATAAATTAGCCGAATTAGCCGATGTTTGGAATTTAACTACTTGGTTGAAGATTTGGCAATCCCTAAATAAACATGTCATCACTGATCTAAATTTCAATACTCTTTGGCAAATTTTTAATTTGGTCAAAGATATACCGGTGGACCAAATAGAATATATTAAAATCACTAACCGGCCGCCAGACCAGCTATTGCAAACAGTAACTTTTACTGATGGCTCAGAAGGAGAATATATCTATGCCCTGATTCCCCGTCAAGGATTTGAACAATATCAACAGATTCAAAATTATATCAAAGAAAAAATCTCTACTCAATGACAAATTCAAAACAAAAAAAACATCAACTTGCCATTGTTGGCTTAGGCAATCCAGGGCCGTCTTTTCAAAAAAATCGCCACAATATTGGTTCTCATTTCCTTAATTATCTAGCCGCTAAATGGAGCAATAATGATTGGAAAATAAGCAAAAAATGTCTTGCAGAAATAATCTTTATCCGCAAAAATGGCCGCAAAATCATTTTAGCCAAACCTACTGTTTTTATGAATCAGTCGGGGAAAACCCTGAATTTACTTAAACAATTTTACAACTTATCCCTCCAAAGCATCTTTATTGCTCATGACGACACAGATATTGCTTTGGGTGATTTTAAAATTCAGTTCGGCCGCGGATCTGCCGGACATAAAGGAGTTGAATCTATCATTCAAGAACTCAAATCAAAAAATTTTTGTCGGATTAGAATTGGCGTGCGTCCTTTTTCTCGCCATCAAAAGGCTGAAAAATTAGTCCTTAAAAATTTTAATGATGAAGAAAAGAAAATATTAGAAGGAATCTTCCCTCTTATAGAGGAGCGGCTGATAGAAACTTATATCTTAAACAATAAACAGATAAACGAAAAACCAAAAGCAAAAAAATACTCAAAACCAAAACACTTAAAGAAAGATAATTAAAGAGAAGGAAAAACTCTAAATTAACAAGAATGTGAGTCAAAAAAGAAAACAAAAAATTTGAAAAATAAATATTGGAAAACAAAAAATACAGGTAAGAGAATAATATCAATCCCAAAGTATATATTAAAAAACTCGCTCCAAAGGAATAATTTAAAAAGAAATAGCAGCCGTAAGAAATTATTATCCAAACCAGAAAAAGATAATAAAACAAAATCTCGCGCCAATATTTTTCTGCCCTTGCATCTGGCCTCTCGGGGCTTTTTATTTTACCAGAAAAACATTTTTTCCAAAAAAACACCAAAAATAAAAGAATAAAAATTATGGCCCAAAAAGATTTTATAAAAGAGCTTATAATATTGGCCTCTAAAAAACCAAAAAAAAGAAAGAAAAAATTGACCCAAGACATCCCCCAAAGAATCTTCCAAAGGACAATAATGATTGAGCCAATTAAAATGGCATAAAAAAAATTTAAAGGCAAAATAACGCTTCCAAAAAGGCAAGTGGCATAAAGGACAAAAAAAACTAATATTTTTGTCTCCGGCAAAACAAGAAAATCTTTTATTTTTGACATATCCTTAAACTATTCTTATCAAAATCCACCAAAATCTCCATGTTTTCTTCTACTTGGCCGGCAATAATTTTATCTGCCAGAGGATCTAAAATTTCTTTCTCTATCAATCTTTTTAAAGGACGCGCTCCATAATTAAGGCTATATCCTTTCTGGGCCAAATATTTTTTGGCTTCAGGACTTAATTGAATAGAAATTTTCTTATCTGCCAAGCGGGAATTTATTTTTTCTATCTGTAAATCAACTATTTTTTGGATATCGCGATTGCTGAGCGAATTAAAAATAACAATTTCATCAATGCGGTTCAGAAATTCGGGCCGGAATCTTTCTGTAAGCGCTTCATAAATTTTATTTTTCAATGCCTCTTTTTGCTGTTCCAGTTTACTTTTTTCATTATCAACGGCAAATCCTAAAGAAGCTAATTCATGAACATATTCCCCGCCTAAATTTGAAGTCATAATAATAATGGTATTCTTAAAATTAACTACCCTGCCTTTACCATCAGTCAAGCGGCCATTATCTAAAATTTGAAGAAGGATATTAAACACTTCGGGATGAGCTTTTTCTATCTCATCAAATAAAATCAAACTGTAAGGTCGATGTTTCACTGCCTCGGTTAATTGCCCTCCTGTTTCATAACCGACATAGCCTGGGGGCGAGCCGATCAAGCGAGCGACATTATGCTTCTCCATATATTCTGACATATCAATGCGAATTAATGCTTTTTCATCAGAAAACATAAATTCTGCCAAGGCTCTAGCAAGTTCTGTCTTGCCAACACCGGTCGGGCCTAAAAACATAAAAGACCCAATTGGCCTCTCTTCCTCTGCTATGCCAGCCCTCGCTCTTTTTATTGCTCGGCTTACCGCTTGAATGGCTTCATCTTGACCGATAACCCTTTTAGCTAATTCTTTCTCTATCCGCATTAATTTTTGACTTTCTTCTTCCAACATTCTTGTCACTGGAATACCAGTCCAATTAGAAACCACGCGGGCGATATCTTCAGCCATAACCTCGTCTTTTAAAAATCTTTCTTTTTGGGGAATACTTTCTAATGCTTTTTCCTTAATTTTCAGCTTTTTTTCCAATTGAGGAATTTTCCCATAGATTATTTCAGCAACTTTATCTAATTGCCCCGCTTTCTCATATTCCTGGGACTCTTTAAATAATTGCTCCATTTGCTTCTTTGTTTCTGCAACTTCAGTAAATATCTCTTTTTCTTTTTGCCATTTGCTTTCAAGCTCTTTAAATTTTTTTCTTAATGACTTTAGCTCTTTGTCAATTTTTTTATTTTGAGCCTTTTTGTTGTTTCGCGAAGCCTCTTTTTTAATTGCTTGCTGTTTTAACTCCAAAGATTTTATCTTATTTTTTAAATCACTTATTGCCAAAGGAACGCTGCCGATTTCCATGCTTAAAGCTGAAGCTGCCTCATCTATAAGGTCTATTGCTTTATCTGGTAAAAATCGCGAAGTAATATAACGGCTTGATAACTGAACCGCTGCAATAAGCGCTTCTTCTGAGATTTTAAGCCCGTGATGAGCTTCATATTTTGATTTTAACCCTCTTAAAATTTCTAACGCTTCTTCCGGAGAAGGTTCTTCTACAAACACAGGTTGGAAGCGGCGTTCTAAAGCCGGGTCTTTTTCAATATACTCCCTAAAATCTTTAAAAGTAGCTGCCCCAATAGCTCGTAATTCTCCTCGCGCCAATGCTGGTTTTAAAAGATTTGATGCGTCAATCGCTCCTTCAGCCGCCCCAGCCCCAACTAAAGTATGAATCTCATCAATAAAAATAATAACATCACCGGCTTTCTTTATCTCCTTCAATAGATTTTTTAACCTCTCCTCAAACTCTCCTCGGAAACGAGTGCCGGCAATTAAAGCACCTATATCCAAAGATATAATTCTTTTATTAATTAAACTCTCTGGCACTTCATCAGCAGTAATCCGCTGCGCCAATCCTTCAACAATAGCTGTTTTTCCAACCCCAGCCTCTCCAATTAAAATCGGGTTGTTTTTTGTCCGTCGAGATAATATCTGCATTAACCGCCTCAACTCTTCTTCCCTTCCTATTACCGGATCTAATTTATGCTCCTCAGCTAATTTCGTTAAATCTTGAGTGTATTTTTCTATCGCTGTGCCTACTTCTTGAAATTCATCTATTATCTTCTCTCCCTTTGAGTACTGATAGAGAGCTTGTAAAAAGTCATCTTTTTTAAGTCCATATTTATTTATTAATTCTTGCGCGGAATTTCTAGTAGTGAGAATTCCATAAAATAGATATTCTGGAGAAATGTATTCATTTTTATCTTCAATTGTCTTTTTTGCTGCGCTTTCAATAATCTGCATCATTTCCTGTGAAAGATACATCTGGCCAAAACCTCCGCCAACGCTAAAAATCCTCGGCAGTTTAGTGATTTCCTCAAAAACATCCTTTAAAAGTTCTTCTACATCTACATTCATATTGTTTTCTAAAATCTCTCTCACGCCAGAATCGCTTTCGTCTAATAAAACATATAAAAGATGCAAGGCGCGCATCTCTCCCTGATTTCTTTCTAGGGCCAATTGCTGGGCCCTTTCTATTGCCGCTTGGGCTTTAGCTGTGAATCTACCTAAAGGCATAATATAAATTTAAAATTCAAAAATCAAATTAGAATTTAGAATTAAGAATTAAGAATTATGAATTATGAATTATGAATTATGAATTATGAATTAAGAATTTATTGGAAAATTGTAAATTGACAGCGTAGCTGTCATCCTGAGGCCGTTAAGGCCGAAGGATCTCTTGCGGATGCAAGATTCGCCAACAAGTGGCGAGATTCTTCGCTTCGCTCAGAATGACACTATAACGTTGATTTATACAGAATACAGAATACAGAATACAGATTTATTCTGGGGAGTATTCTCCTAAAACAACTTCTTTGGTCAAAGTCTCGTCACCACGCAATATTTTCAACACAACTTTATCGCCGACATTATATTGACGAATCAAAGTTGCCAATTGGTTAGTTTGATCTATTTTTTGATTGTCAAACTCTAAAATAATGTCACCTTCTTGAAGACCGGCTTGTAGAGCAGGAGAATTTTTTTCTACTGCTGGTTCGTTATTTTCTCCGCTTACCAGAAGAGCCCCAAAATTAACTGGCAATTGTTTTTCTTCCTGGATTGCCGGATTAACTAAAATGTATCTCACGCCTAAATAAGGAATTTTAATTTTTCCTGTCTCTATTGCCTGCTTTACCGCATTTTTAACCTTATTTATAGGAATGGCAAAACCAATATTTTCAGCATTGGAGGCCTTTGCTGTATTCACTCCGATAACTTCACCATTAAGATTCAATAAAGGACCCCCTGAATTGCCTTGATTAATCGCCGCATCAGTTTGAATAACATCATTAAGAACTACTGTCTGACCATAATTATCAGTCACCTCAATTGAACGGGATAAACCAGAAATCACGCCCAAAGAAACGGTATTTTGAAATTCCCCTAAGGCATTGCCGATAGCGATAACTGTTTGTCCCAAAACAAGGTTGCTTGAATCGCCTAAATTCAAAGGGATTAATCCTGATTTCTCTATCTTTAATATAGCAAAGTCTTCCAAAAGATCACGGGCAATTAGCTCGGCATTATACTTTTTCCCGTCATTTGTAAGAACCGTGTAGCTGGCTGCCGGGTCCTCTACCACATGACGATTGGTAATAATATATCCACGAGAATCAACAACAAATCCGCTGCCAGCGCTTACCTCCCTTGGTTCAGTCCCTTTTTGACGATATTGAGGAATTCTAAAATAAAAACCGAATGGACCTAACTCCCCAAATTCTTCAAAAGGATCAATATAATATTCTTCAATAACTGGCAGATCTTTTGTCGCGATCACGCTGACTACTGAATCCTCACTCTTTTCAATTATCTCTATTATTCTCCCCTCATAATCATTTGCCTCCCAAGAAACCGATGTTTCTCTTAAATTCTCCAAGGAAGAATCTATTTCTGAACTCTTTGCCAAATAGCGGGACGAGAAAATTCCACCCAGAAAACCAAAGGTAAAGGCGCCGGCAAGGCCGACAACAAGAAAAATTATTAAAAGTTTTCGTATTTGTTTTTCCATAGAAGGATACTTTAAATTCTGTATTCTGTATACTGTATTCTGTATACTGTATTCTGTATTCTGTATAAATTAATTTCCAATTTACAATTTACAATTTTCAATCAATTTTCAATTTACAATTTTTTCTGTCATTGCGAGCGAGCCAGCAGGCGAGCGTGGCAATCCCAATGAGATTGCGGAGCCTGTTCTGAGCGAAAGCGAAGAATCTCACTCCTCTGGATGACAGCTACGTTGTCAATTTTTAAACTATTTGTAATTTGTAATTTGTTTGTAATTTGTAATTTGTAATTTGTAATTTGTTTAGAATTTAGGATTTATAGTTTACTGGCTAATTATATCATAAACTCATTTTATTTTCCAAAACGACGTTGCCGTTTTTGAAATTCTTTCAGGGCTAAATCAAATTGTTTTTTGTTAAAATCAGGCCAATAAACTTTTGGAAAATACAACTCGGCATAGGTTCCTTGAAAAGGCAAAAAATTAGATAAACGCATTTCACCTGAAGTTCTGATAATGAAATCCACTTCTGGTAATCCCTTGGTATCTAAATGATCCATAATAACTTTTTCATTTATCTTTTCAGGAGGTATTTTTTGATGGACAATTTCTTTTACTGCTCTCACTATTTCATCCCGTCCCCCATAGCTAAGAGCGATATTTAGAAACATCTTGCTGTTAGTTTTCGTCAAGCTCTGCGCTTTTTTTAATTCTTTCTGCAAACTCGGCGGCAGCATCTCAATATTGCCCAAATGACGAAACTGGATCCCTTTCTTTTTAAAAGAGGAGGCGTATTTTTTAGCAAACTCAGTAAAGAGACGCATCAAATAATCAACCTCCTCTTTTGACCTTTTCCAATTCTCTGTGGAAAAACCATACAAAGTTAAGACCTTAATCTTTTTCTGAAAAGCATAATTAATTATCTCAACCACTCTTTCAATTCCTTTTTTGTGGCCCAAAAAACTGGGCATTTTTCTCGCTTTTGCCCAACGACGATTACCATCAATCATAATACCGATATGCTTTGGCAATAAATTATTCAATTGTTTCATTATTATACTGTTTAAAGTTCAAACTTTAACAATTAACAAGGCGAGAAGAAGTTGTTGAGAAAACCGTCGCGCAGGCCGAAGCGGGCATGGTTCGAACGAGCGAAGCCACGTTAGAAGTAAACTTCTAACGTGGCGAAGCGAGTGAGAGAGCGAGGCCGAGCGCGAGCGCAAATTCCTCGCTGGGGAATTTGATAGCGTGTTTTTGAGATAACTTCTTCTCGCCTTGCTCCTCCGCGCCTTACTCTCTAAACCCTGTCCCAGCAGGAATCAATCTGCCAATAATGACGTTTTCTTTCAACCCTTTCAAATAATCCTTTTGACCTTCTATTGCTGCTCTGATGAGAACCCGAGAGGTTTCCTGGAAAGAAGCCGCTGATAAAAAGCTCTCTGAATTAAGGGCGACATTTTTAACACCCATTAATACTTCTTCTGCCTTGGGAGGAATTTTCCCATGATCTTTTAAATTTTGCGACACTTCTTGAAAAGCCCTCTTGGAAACTATTTCTCCGGGAATAAATTCACTATTTCCTTTGGATGTTATTTTTACCCGGGAAAACATCTGTTTGATTATAATTTCAAAATGTTTCTCATTAATATCTTCTCCGGCAATATTATATACTTTCTTTACTTCTTTCAAGATATACTGCTGGCAGACATCTCTCCCTGAAATTTTTAAAAGTTTTTTTAAATTGATATTTCCTTCACAAAGTTGATCTCCTTTCTTTACCAAATCCCCCTCTTTAACCCAAAGAGTGACTTTCTCCGGGACCGAGTATTGAATAGTTAAAGATTTTTTATCTTTTGATTTTATAACAATATGTTTTTGGTGATTGGCTTTTTTGATATCGATAACTGTGCCCTCAACCTCGCTCAAAGGCGCTTCTCCTTTTGGAATTCGCGCTTCAAAAATCTCTTCTACCCTCGGTAATCCTTGAGTAATATCAATTGCCTGAGCCACGCCGCCGGTATGAAAAGTTCTTAAGGTTAATTGCGTTCCCGGTTCACCAATAGATTGGGCAGCAACAACACCAACAGCTTCTCCTAAATCAATCGGTTTCCTCCAAGCCAAATCAATGCCATAACATTTTTGGCAGACACCATTTAAAGTTCCGCAAGTCAAAGGAGAGCGAACAACTACTGACTCCACTTGTGAATTTAATATTTTTTCAATATTTTCTTCATCAATCAGCTCCCCTGATTTCAGAATTATTTTTCCATTTTTATCAACTATATCCTGAGCGATAAATCTTCCAAAAATTCTTTTTTCAAAACTATCACCTTCTGCTTCACATTCCTTTTTATTTATAATAAGCCCCTCTTTACTTCGGCAATCTTCTTCTTTAACCAAAATCTCTTGGGCAACATCTACCAATCTTCTTGTCAGGTAACCAGCAAAAGAAGTTTTCAGCGCCGTATCTGCTAATCCTTTTCTCCCACCATGCGAAGCAGCAAAATATTCAAGAACATTAAATCCTTCCTGATGAGAAGATAAAATAGGCATCTCTATTAATCGGCCTGCCGGATTAACCACCAGCCCTTTCATTCCCATTATCTGAACAGCCACTCCCCAATTACCTTTAGCGCCAGAATCAAAGAAAATATAAACTGGGTCATCCTTTTTCAAAGCGTTTGGAATAAAATTTGATAATTGGCTTACAGCACGCCTCCATTCTGTCTCCGTTAAAACCTTTTTTTCCTCAGCAGTAAGAAAACCTTCCTTATATTGATTTATTATTTCTTCTGCTTTTTTTGAGGCCTCGGTTAAAATGGACTGCTTCTCTGGGGGAATTTTTAAATCAGTAAGCCCCCAAGAAAGACCGGATAAAGTTGCGTAGTAGAAACCCAAATCTTTTATTGCATCTAAAATTTTGGCGCTCTTTTTAAAATCCCGATAATGGTGAATTATTTCTTTGGTAATTTGTTTTATTTCTTTGGTTGTCAATTGCTTATTGAAAAAAGGAAAATCTTCTGGTAAAACTTCGTTGAAAATAATTCTCCCCACTGTCGTTGTCGTTAACTGATTATTTTCTTTAGCTACCCGTGTTTTGATTGTTTCCTGAAGCCCTATTTTTTTGTATTCATATGCTAACAAGGCCTCTCTCTCATTGGAAAAAACCTTTTCCTTTTTATCCAGCTTCTTTTCATTTTCGTCTTCAATTTTCTCCATTGTCAGCCAATAAATACCAGCAACCATTTCATGACGGGGCAACATTGCCGGCTCGCCATTAGCTGGTTTCAATAATCCTAAATGAGACATCATTCTTGTTTCACACTCTCTCTGCGCTTCTTCGGATAAAGGGAGGTGAACTGCCATTTGATCTCCATCAAAATCAGCATTAAAAGGAGGCGTTACCAACGCTGGAATTTGAATCGCCAAACCCTCAATTAACTTTGGTTTGAATGCCTGAATGCTCAAACGATGCAATGTCGGCGCCCTATTTAATAAAACATATTTATCTTTAACTATTTTTTCTAATATCTCCCAAACAATATCCGAGCCTTCTTCTATAAAACGATTAGCGCCTCGGGGATTAAAAACAATTTCTTTTTTAATTAATTCACTGGCAACAAAAGGTTTAAATAATTCCAAAGCCATTCTTTTTGGAATGCCGCATTCATCAATTTTTAATTGCGGGCCAATAACAATTACCGAACGCCCTGAATAATCTACTCTTTTTCCCAAAAGATTTTGGCGGAAACGACCTTGTTTACCTTGTAAAATATCAGCCAAAGACCGTAAAGGACGATGCTGAGATGAATGCATTGGAGTTGTTCCTGATGTTTTCCTTATTGAATTGTCAATCAAAGCATCAACTGCTTCTTGAAGCATTCTTTTCTCGTTTTTGATAATCACTTCTGGGGCTTTAAGCTCTATCAGCTTTACCAAACGAACATTACGGTTAATAACCCGCCGATAAAGATCATTGAGATCAGACGTGGCAAACTTTCCTCCGTCCAACTGAACCATTGGTCTTAAATCTGGTGGCAAGACAGGCAGCACTGTCAAAAACATCCATTCTGGCCGTGTTTGTGATTTCAAAAACCCTCTCGCTAATTTTAAACGAGCGAGAATCTTTTTATCGATATTTTTAGATTTTTTCTCTATTTGCCCCTCTAATTCTTTTACTAATTTCTCTAAATCTATTTGCTCCAGAAACCTTCTTATCGGTTCGCTTCCTGTTTCTGCGGTAAAAACTTCACCATATTTTTTTGATAAGCTGATATAATCAATTTCAGAAAAAATGGCTTTTAATTTAATTGCCTCCAGCTCTGCCCTTGTTTGACTTCTAGATTCTTCTAATTCTTTCTTTTTTTGGAGAGGCCAAGTTTTTAATTTTGCCTGATACTCTGATTCAATCTCTGCGGCGACTCTTTTTTTAGCTTCTTCATCAACCGAAGTAACAATATAACTGTTATAATAGACAACCTTCTCTAAGGGCAATACTGGGATATTTAGAATTAACCCGATTCGCGATGGGACACTTCGTAAAAACCAAATATGAGCCACTGGTGTTGCTAATTTAATATGGCCCATCTTTTCGCGCCTCACAAAAGAACGGGTTACCTCTACTCCACAGCGGTCGCAAACGATCCCCTTGTAATGAGCTCCGCGATATTTGCCGCAAGCACATTCATAATCTTTGACTGGCCCAAAAATTTGCTCGGAAAATAAACCCTCTTTTTCCGGTTTCTGAGTGCGATAATTAAGTGTCTCGGCCTTAGTAACCTCCCCGTAAGATTTTGTCTTCTCGTTATATGACCACGATAAAATCTCTTCTGGAGAAGCCAGTTTTAAACTCAAGGCCTCAAAATCACTGATTTTTGTCTCAGTATCTTTAATCATAAATTATTTATTTACTTATTTCTTCAATTCCTCTTTTATTCTCCTCTTCTTCTTCTTTTTCTTTAACTCCGATAAGATTCACAGATAAACCCAATGCTTGCAATTCTTTTAAAATAACATTAAAAGACGCTGGAACACTGGGGCTTTTTATTTTTTCCCCTTTAATAATAGCCTCATAAGCCGCTCCTCTTCCGAAAACATCGTCTGATTTAATTGTCAACATTTCTTGTAAAGTATAAGCCGAACCATAACCTTCTAAAGCCCAAACCTCCATTTCTCCAAATCTTTGGCCTCCATGATGCGCCCTTCCTTGCAGCGGCTGTTGCGTAATCAAAGAATACGACCCAATTGCCCGCATATGGACCTTATCTTTTACCATATGCTCTAGTTTCATCAAATACATCATTCCCACAGCCACTTTTTTATCAAAAGGTTCTCCAGTTTTTCCATTATATAAGACAACTTTTCCATCCTCTGGCAGACCGGCTTTAATTAACTCTTGTTTAATATCTTCTTCGGTGGCGCCATCTAAAGAAGGGCTAATAGCCTGATAACCTAACTTTTTTGCCGCCAAACCCAGATGATTCTCAAAAACTTGCCCCAAATTCATTCGACTGCCAATACCCAAAGGATTCAAAATTACATCTACCGGAGTCCCGTCTTCCAAATAAGGCATATCTTCTTCCGGAACAATGACCGAAATAACTCCTTTGTTTCCATGACGTCCGGCTAATTTATCGCCAACCATTACATTTCTCAATTCAGCAATTTCAACGCTGATTCTTTTTATGACGCCGATATTCAACTTATCTCCTTCTTTACGAGAAAGAACTTTTATTCTCACAACTCGTCCTTGACGTGAGGGTTCTAATATTAAAGATGTATCCTTGATATCTTTCATCTGTTCTCCAAAAATAGCCTGAAGCAATCTTTCTTCAGAAGTTAATTCTGCTTTACCTTTTGGAGAAATTTTACCTACTAAAATATCGCCGCCGCGTACTTCAGCCCCAATCCTAACTATTCCTTCTTCATCTAAATTTTTTAATTTTTCTTCAGAAACATTAGGAATATCTCGTGTTGTTGTTTCCGGACCTAATTTAGTCTCAATCACATCACAAATAAATTCCTCTAAATAAACTGATGTAAAATAATCATTTTTTAACACTCTTTCTGAAATAACTACCGCATCTTCGTAATTAGCGCCAAAAAAGGGCATAAAGGCAACCAGTAAATTTTGGCCCAGAGCTAAAACGCCATTTTCAGTAGCTGCTCCGTCTGCCAAAATATCGTCTTTTTTTATTCTGTTTCCTTTCTTAACTATTGGTTTTTGCATCAAGCAACTATTTTTATTACTGCGGCCGAAATTAATTAATTCATAAACAACTTTATTATTTTTACCCTTATCATCAGTTCTTACTACAATGTGGCTGGCATCAACTTCTTCAACCACCCCGTCGCTTTCACTAATTAAACATTGACCTGATTCAAGCGCGATCTTCGATTCAATACCCGTGGCTACCAGAGGTGCTTGCGCCCTAACACAAGGAACTGCTTGCCTTTGCATATTAGCGCCCATAAGAGCTCTGTTGGATTCATCATGCTCTAAGAAAGGAATTAAACTAACTGCCGCCGAGATAATCTGTTGGCAGGAAACATCCATTAAATCAACTTCTTTACTTTGAACCAACATTGGTTCTCCCTTAACCCTGGCACCAATCCACTTTTCTTTTATCCTCCCATTTTCATCAATTTCAACGGCGCTATGAGCGATTTTGTATTTTAATTCTTCAAAAGCGTCTAACCAAATTAATTCTCCAGTAATCTGATTATTTTTCACTTTAATATATGGAGTTTCAATAAAGCCAAATTCGTTTAACCGGGCGTAGAGAGCCAAAGAAAGGACCAATCCTATATTTTGTCCTTCAGGAGTTTGAATAGGACATAAACGTCCATAATGACTTATATGAATATCCCTGACATCTAATCCCGCTCTTTCCCTAACTAAACCACCCGGCCCCATGCAAGTAACTCTTCTTTTGTGCTCAACCTCAGAAAGCATATTCATTTGCTCCATAAATTGGCAAAGCTGAGAAACATTAAAAAATTCCCGGATAACAGAAACTAATTGATGGGGATTAATTAGCTGCCCCGCGGTCAAATTTTCAGGATCTAAAATAGCCATTCTGTCCTGAATAGTTCTTCGCATCCTCATTAATCCTACCCTGAATCTCTCAGTTAAGATTTCCCCCACTGCCTTCACTCTCCGGTTTCCTAAATGATCAATATCATCTTCCAATGCTTCCTCATCATTATTTAAGCGAATCATCTCCTTGATAATAGCCACTAAATCTTCTTGAGTTAAACTTCTTTGATCAAAAGGAACATTCAGCCCCAGTCGTTGATTGATTTTGTATCTTCCAACTTTAGCTAAATCATATCTATCTCTTCGAAAAAACATATTGTTAATTAAATCAGCAGCGTTATCAAAGGTAGCTAATTCTCCGGGCCGTAAGTGACGATAAACCTCGATATAACCTTCTTCTTTATTTGAGGCCAAATCCTTTTTCAAAGTACTCTCAATATATTTTACTGGCGATTTTTCTTCTTCTTCTTTAAATGCCTGCTTTATATCTTTATCATTTTCCAAACCAAAAATTCTTAAAAGCGTTGTCACGGCCACTTTTCTTTTACGATCTATTTTAACGCCCAAAGCTCCGTCATTATCAGTTTCAAATTCCAACCAAGCTCCATGATTGGGAATTAATTTAGCATTAAAAAACTTTCTCCCTTTCAACTTGGAAGAAGTAAAATATATTCCCGGCGAACGATTAATTTGAGAGATAACAACTTTCTCAACTCCATTGATAATAAAAGTCCCTCGTGGAGTCATCATCGGAATTTCCCCGAAATAAATCCCCTCTTCTGTTCTGACAACGCCTAATTTTTTATTCGTCAATTTTAACTTTACCCTCAAAGCCGCATCATAAGTTAATCCTTTTTCTTTTGCCTGATTTTCTGATATTTTTGGAGACTCGAGATAGTAATCAACAAACCCCAATTCTAAATCTTTGCCAGTGTAATCTTTTATTGGCAATAACTCATCAAAAACTTCTTTAATTCCTTGTTCCAAAAACCAGGTGAAAGAATCCAACTGAAATTCAGTCAGACGCGGGGGCTCTAAAATTTTCCGGGAATAACGGGAAAAATTTTTTATTATTGGCTGGCTCATCATTAAAAAAGCTTACTTAAACGTAAAAAATATTAGAAAAAGGAGGAATAAAAATAATCCTAAATTTAGAATTAGGCTGCAATTTTTAAAGCGTCAAAAATAGATTGAGCAATTCTTTTGGAAATAATACTTTTTTGTTGATAATAACTTAACTGCCAATTTTTGATACTTGCTTTTTCTATTTTATGCTTTTTACAAAATTTGTCAAGGGAAAGCAGCAAATCTTCCCCTCTTTCAACGCGAATTTGATGTTTCTGTCTTTTTACTTTAAAAGAAAGAATGATCATAGTTCTGTATTTTGGATACTATTTACAGAATGCTAATTACTGGCCATATGCTTCTGTTGCCACTGCTGAATTTTCTTATGATTGCCAGAAAGTAGGGTCTTTGGAACTCGCCAAGCTATCTTTTTGTTTTTTTTGTTAGGGTAAAAAATTGCTGGTCTAGTATATTGGGGGTACTCGCCTAAATTTTTAATATTAAAAGATTCTTCCAATAAAGATTCTTTGTTAATCACCCCCGGCAGTAAACGGGTTATACTATCAACTAAAACCATTGCCGGCAACTCTCCTCCAGTCAGGATATAGTCGCCAATTGAAATCTCTTCATCGGCGATATATTTTGCCACTCTTTCGTCTACCCCTTCATAACGAGGGCAAATCAAAATTAATCTTTTATATCGGGTTAATTTTTTTACCCGTGATTGATTCAGTTTTTTCCCTTTAGGAGAGAAAAGGATAATGCGGTATTTTGCGCCTTGTTTGCTCTGTCCTTTTTTTAAATCCTTCACCGCCTTAAAAATCGGCTCTACTTTAAAAATCATTCCCTTGCCGCCGCCATAAGGAGCGTCATCAACGCTTTGGTGAGAATCAGTCGTCCAATCCCTAAGATTGTGAATATAAATCTCTATTATCTTTTTTGATTGCGCTCTTTTAATAATGGATGTATCAAAATAATTTTTGAAAACTTCTGGAAAAATTGTAAGAATATCAAAGCGCATGATAATAATAACTCAAATCTCAAATCTCAAAACTCAAAACCCACAATTAGAATTAAGAATCAAGTGTTATGAATTATGAATTATGAATTATGAATTATGAATCAAGGATTTATTTAAAAAT